>CAZFLF010000359.1:0-6770 GCA_964519825.1 uncultured Pirellulaceae bacterium
CCGTGCGATTACTGGTTGCTCACGGGAACTGGCTCCTGCGCGTCGATTTTCCGGCGAGCATTGAAGCCCGGAATGCCGGTCCGCGAACTCCAATCACGTGGGGAACGAGCTCTCGCCGCACGAACCCCGGCCGCTTCCCGAGCCGCTATCCGATTCTGCAAGGCCGGCTCGACAACCAAAATGTCATCCGCCAGGGTGGAGTGCTGGCGCTGCCGGAATTCCTGGTGATCAACGCGCACGAGGTCTTGCGGTGCGGAGCACTGGCGATTCGACGTCGCGGCGAGATCTTGGGAAGGACGTCGGCATACGATCCATTGAACGAGCAACTCGTCACAATGCTCGTGACACGCCCGGCACCGCCGAATCATTGGTCTCAGACCTGGATCGACTCATTGCTGGGCATGGCGTATTCGGTAACAGGGCGCGGGCCGGAAGCGGTGTCCGAACTGACAAAGTCGCTACAAATCGCCGGACAACTTGACCATCCGTTGACGTCGATGGCTTTGTTGCAACTGGGTCGACTGGCCTTCCAACAAGCGCAATACGACTCGGCAGCCAAGTACTTCATGGAAGCAACTATCAGCGCCGCGTGGTTCGAGCAGACCGACTTAATGGAGGAAGCGTTCCGCTTGGGGTTGCTGACTCATTTGGTGACCGGACGCCAAGCAATCGCGCCAGCGTTAGATCCGGCAATTGTCTGGGCTCGACGCGAGCGCTCTACGTTGCTGGAGGCGTCGCTTCTGATCCAGCAGGCTCAGAGCGCGGCAGAACTCTATCAAACAAACGCAGCCATGGCATTGGTCGATCAAGCGCGCCGCGTCATGACGCGTAGCGAGATGATCAAGGGCGCCGTCGGGGCGCGATTGAACTACGTAACCGCCTTGACGGCGTTCCAGTCGGGCAATCTAGCCGCCGGCGAAACCGCCTGGAACGCTGTGGTCGCTTATCAGACTAATCCCCAACGGGTCGCGTCGCAGAGATTGTTCGAAATTGGTTTGGTGGATGCGCTCGCACTGTCGGGAAACGTGACGCCGCGCGTGGCGAATGACTTATACGCCGACGTGCTGCGTGAGCCGACTGTCGCCGACTGGACCACAAATCTCGTCGAAACCCTGACGGTCGTGCTCGTACCAAACATCGTCGTTCATGAACATTGGCTTCACGTGGCAAGCGGACGCGAAGAGCACGAACGGACCGTGGAAATCGCGGACCGGATCCGCTGCCTGCGGTTCTTTTCCACGCTGCCAATGGGGGGACGCTTGATGGCATTGAACTGGGTGCTGGAAGCAACGAAGGAGTCACTTCCCGACCGAGTGGTGCTCGTGCGGCAAGATCTGCTGACGCGGTATCCAAAATACGCCGAGGCTTCCCGCCAGGCAGCCCAAGTTCGCGAACAGCTCGCCAAGTTGCCATTGGTCGCTGAGGATGCGGGTGGCATCAAGCGTCAACAGCAACTCTTTGCCGACTTGGCGTCGGTCAGCCTGGCGCAAGAAGTTATGCTCCGCGAGTTGTCCTTGCGTCGCGAAGCGGCGGAATTCGTTTGCCCCCCGGCCCTTGATCTCAAGCAATTCCAAGCGAAACTGACCCCGCGTCAGGCCGTCCTTGCGTTCTTGTTGACCAGCCAGAATCAACTCTATGGGTTTCTAATTCGCCACGACAATTTTGTGAACTGGCGAATCGATGCGGCGAACAAGTTCGGTAAAGACCTGAGTGAGTTGTTGAAACAAATGGGACAACTCGACCGAAACACTCCGGTCGACCTCGCGGTTCTGCGGACGGAAGATTGGAAGCCGGCCGCCACAGATATTTGGAGCAAGCTCACCGACAAGCTCAAGTTGGACTCCTTGCAAGGTGTCGAGGAGCTCATCATCGTTCCCGACCGCTGGTTGTGGTATGTCCCCTTTGAAGCGTTACCGGCCGGAGACAGCAGCCAGCCAGCCCTCATCACGCGCTTCGCAACGCGGTACTCGCCAACTGTTTCGCAAGCATTGCCGGACCGGCGGCCGGCGAACATCGCTCCGGATCTGGTGCTGGTCGCGGGGCGATCGCTTCCGCGCGAAGACTCGGCGTCTGCCGCCGAGACTGCAGCTAGTTTGCGCAAAACGCTCGGCAAGGTCACGGAGTTGGCTGGACCGCTGCCGGCCCCCTCGAGCCTATTCGCCACACTCTGCCGTCGTGTCGTGGTTTTTGACGATGTCGATCCCCTGGGGCGCGGGCCGTACGATTGGTCGCCGTTTTCGCTCGACCGCGACAAGCCTGGCAGCGCACTGGGCGCATGGTTGCCTCTGCCCTGGGGAGCGCCCGATCAACTGGTGTTTCCCAGCTATCATACGATGGCGGAGACGGCACTGAAGCGGAGTCCCACGGGCGATGAACTGTTTCTCACGGCCTGCGGCTTGATGGCCAACGGTTCGCGCACGATCCTGCTTAGCCGCTGGCGTACAGGTGGACAGACAAGTTTCGATCTAACCCGCGAATTCGTACAAGAGACGCCGTATCTGCCGGCCTCAGCCGCCTGGCAGCGGAGCGTGCAATTATTGCTGGAGAAGGATCTCAATGTCGCGCGAGAACCGCGAGTGAGGGCGGGGGAAGCGGATGCCAGGATCCGTGCATCCCACCCATTCTTCTGGGCCGGCTACTTGGTGATCGACCGAGGTGCGGTTCCGCCGCGCGATTTACCGGCGCCGCCGAAGTAAGTGCGCCTCAATTGGAAGCCCACACAGGCCAGATTTTGGCCCTTGACGGACCATTGTCTTATTTCCACTTGCCGATTTTTTGGAAGACGTAATCGACGGCCAGGACATCGGCTGTTGCGGTAACCCTGTTCGCGGCGGTGGCTGAAATTTTCGCGAATCCCTGCAGCCATGTTTTGGTCACGCCACGAGTGACGGTAAGTTCCTTCGTCCGGCCGAAAAGCTTATCGCTGGCTGCCACGTCATTGATGAGCGCCGTGTCGGTGCCGCCGTTTTCCGCGCGGACTTCCAGGTTTTTGAAACCTTCGACGTAGTTGTTAAACTGGTTGTTCGCCGCACGCATCAAGCCCGCCCGTGCCAGACCAGTGAAAACGTCATTCCCAGCGGAGTCGTAGAGCGTAGCCGAATCATTGCCGCCGCTTCTCGAATAACCGTACACATAATCGAAGCCTTCTCCACTGTTGGCGTACGTTCCCTTCGCGTCGGTCATGGTGCCTTTGGTCGGCGTAGCCACGAAGCGGTCATCCCCTTTCGAATCGTAGAAGAAGGCCGAGTCGGTCCCGCTGCTCGCATACCCACTATAAGCATCGAAACCCTGCGCGTAGTTGTAGTACGTCCCTGGAGTTCCTTGCATCAGTGCGTAAGTCGGAGCGGCGTCGAAGCGGTCGTTGCCGGCGGAATCATAAAGGAATGCTTGGTCCGTTCCAGCCAGCGCGTAGGCATATACGAAGTCGAATCCATCCGCTTGATTCGAGTACGACCCATCCACTCCACGCAACACGACCGAAGTCGGGCGAGCCTCGAAGCGGTCGCTCCCCGTCGAATCGTACAAATACACGATATCTTTTCCCGCACCCGCTGTGACCCGAACGTCCTCGACCGAAGTGGCTTGTAGTTCGTACGTCGTGGTCTTCATGTTGACCGACGTCGGACGCAGTATCACGGATTCATTGGCCGAGCTGCCAGTGGCATTAATTACGTCTCGCCCGCCGGCTCCGGCGATTTCAATTCGTTTGATCGTCTTGGTCGCGAAGCTATAGGAGACTCCGTTGACGGTCACTTGGTGAGTGCTTCCGGTGGAGAAGCCGAATGCGTCGTTACCGCTGGTGCCATTGACGATCACCCGGCTGCCATCGACGGTGACGAGATTTGTCAATCGCAAGTCGACGTCGGCGTTTGTCCCGATCACCTTGAGACGAAATGCCTGGCCACTTGCCGCGGTCACGTCGATCCGTTCCGCATTTCCGCTCGTCCGGCTCGAACCAAGCAGCTTATTGTTGGCGTCATAAAGTTCGAGGTTAATATTGCCGGAGGCGTGGGCAAAGGCGGCTTCGACTGTCAGCACACCTTTGCGCGAAGCGCTCAGTTGGTAGATTTTTTCGCCGGTGATGTTTTGGTCGACGATCTGTTTGAACTCGATGGCGCCCGCATCCACGGTGGTTTGTTGGATTGCGAAAGTCGCCCCGTACTTGCCGATGCCCGCCCGCGTGCCAAGCGAAAGACTGTATTGCTGGCCGGCGGTCACACTGAACTTGAAGGCGTTATCAATCGTCGTTCCGTTCCCTCCGACCAGTGCGACGTTGGCCGACAGTTCGTTGCGGGCGTCAACGCGAAAACTCGCCATTCCTGTCTGACCAGCGGTGAACGTGAAGAAGTCCTGGTCTTGCAGCGTACCGATCAGGCCTTGCAGCTCACGCGAACCGTTCAGTGTGCCTAGCGCAAAGGCGGTGGTGGATGTGCTGCCGTAATCATCGGTGGGCATCAAGGAGTTGATCGCGGCGCCGACGTTCAGGCGGAAGTAATTCGCATTGGTCACTGCATCGAAAATGGTGTCGGCGGTGCTGCGCAGGTGGTTGTAGATCGTGTCTTGGGTGACGTTCGCGTATCCGACCAGCTGCATCGTCTGTCGCACCAACGCCGATGCCCCCGCGAGGTACGGCGCCGCCATACTCGTTCCCGACGCGCCTGCGAAGTCGTTCGCAACGCCATCGCCACCGGTCACGAAGTCCGGCACCGTGCTAACGATGCTCCGCCCTGGCGCGGCGATCACTCGCGAGTTACGCTGACTAAAGCTGCTTAAAGACCCGTTATTGTCGACGCTCGCCACCGGCACCACGTACGGGCTGGCGGCCGGATAGCTCAAGCCCACCGCGTTGTAGCTCGAAAAGGAATTCCCGGCCGAGACGGCTATGAAGATGCCATCGTTCTTAAGTTGGGCGAATTCATCCTCGAGCATGGCCCAGTTGGGAGGTGCGTTCGAGTTCCAAGCAGTCCCCAGCGACAGGTTCACTGTCGTGATCGGGTTGGCATAATCGCTGCGGTGCTGGTGCACCCATTGCAACGCTTTTTCGACCCACGAAAAATTGCCATTTCCCTGGTCGTCGAAGACTCGCAATGCAACTAAATCGACACCGGACGCCACGCCGCGATAGGTCGCATTACTGCTGCCGACAATCCCGGCCACATGCGTTCCGTGAAAGCCGGACGGGGCGTCGTCGTACGGGTTGGCATCGTTCTCAGCGAAGTCCCACCCTCCCACCACGCGTTTGCCCGTTCCGAAACCGCCACCGAGTGCTTGGTGATCGTAGGCGATGCCACTGTCAATGATTGCAACGGTCTGCCCGCGGCCCGACAAGCCGTAGGTGCTGCGAACGCCGGTCACGCCCGTGAGATCGTCCGCGACTCCGAACGTCGCGACCGCGCCTTCGATGCCACCGGTAGCGCGCTCCAGATTCTCCAGCATGAAATCCGGCAGGCCCGGCGTTGGAGCCGGAGTCATTTCGGCGTAATGGTGCTCGATCGTCATTTCCTGCGACGAACTGAGCACAAGATCGTTGAGCGGCTGGGCGGACATGGCCAATCGCTCTTCAAAGGACTCGAACCGAGCGCGGCGCTGTTGCTGTTCCAATGGCTTCGGTGGACGCATGCTTGACTCTCGTTGCAAATCTCCCCGGCCAGCCGTATCGCTGCCGGGGATTGTGGATGACGAGTTCGTGTGATTGGCCCGGATTCGGGCAAAGTGGAGGTGACCGGGACAGTGCAAGTCCCAACGCCTCCACCAGAAAACATAGGTCATTTGAGCCTTGGAGCCGGGGAATCTCCGGCGATTTGCTCAAGTTCAGCAACGTCAACCGCACTCGTCGCGAAAGTTCAACATGTCGCCGAAATGCGACGTAGGGCTGCTGGCAATAGGACTCATGGGACGTATAGGTCCCTATGGGACTTATTGGTCCTATTTCTTGTCGTTCTTTCGTTGTTGGAACCTGACGACCTGGACAACCGGCGCTTCTCCCGAACAATAAAGCGGACAAACTACTCAGGAGATCACCCATGGCTCACGACACCGCCCCGGTTCGTGCTACGACCGATACGTTGCCCGTCGAAGAGGTTGAAGTCGAGGGGCACATTATCGACAGCCTGATTCTGCCGAAGATCCTGGATTGCATCACGGCAGCGGGCGGAAGCTTTCAGATTAAACGGGTCGCCATCGGCCAGACTCGCAGTGATCCCAGTTATGCACTGCTCAGCGTGCAGGCGCCAACTCGCGAGCGGCTGCAGGAGATCCTCAGCCTGATCGCCGACCACGGCGCGACGCCGGTCGTGGATCGCGATTGTCGATTGACGCCGGCCGACATGGAGGGCGCGTTTCCGGAAGGGTTTTACAGCACCACCAACCAACGGACAGAGGTTCGGCTGAACGGCAACTGGATCGTGGTCGACCTGCAAGAAATGGACTGTGGAATCGCAGTCGATCCCGCGGCGAAGACGGCGCGCTGCGTGCCGATGATCGACGTCCGCCTGGGCGATCAGATCGTCATCGGACATGGCGGCGTGCGCGTGTTGCCGGAGCAACGTTCGGTGCCCCAGGAATCCTTTGAGTTCATGAACAGCGCGGTCTCGACCGAGAAGCCCAAAGGCGTGGCAATCCGTCAGGTCGCCGAGCAACTGCGCCGAGCGCGAAAGGATGGGGGCCGGACGCTCCTCGTCGGCGGACCGGCTATTATCCACACGGGGAGCGGCGAGCACCTTTGCCGCTTGATCCGCGCCGGCTACATCGACGTGCTGTTCGCCGGGAAC
>CAZFLF010000360.1:0-6762 GCA_964519825.1 uncultured Pirellulaceae bacterium
AAGACGGCTGTGCGGTGCAGAGAGACTGGTTCGTCGAACTTGCAGCCCGTGCGAAGTGCAAGAAGTTCTTCCAATTGGCTGTGGACAACGGGCAATCTGCGGGGCAGTTGGAGGCGATGGAGAGCCGCGGCTGTAGTGTGCGACAGGTTCGAGACGGTAACTTCAGGCAATCATGACTCGGCAGCGACATCGAATGAAAGTTCGACACTTGAATTAGCCGGGGGATGTTGATAGCTGACATTTCCCACATTGCCGTACATTCAGGGGCTTCCTCCCGGAGATTTGGACTGCCGACACTAACGGTGAACGACTGCCCGCAGCGCCGCTCGCGTAGAACACTCGACTCGACAAACTAGTTCGATTGCCCTGAATAATGACCGCCGTTGCCCCGCGGATTGCCTGTCGACGTCCACTCCAACGCACTTCAAGGACTTCTCTGTCGAACTTCGGCCAGTAGCACCCATTCGAAGGGGAAGGTGACAGTGCCACCCTACCGCATTTTTGCAATGGTAGCCTCAATTCTCGACACAAATGAACTTTGAACCACCTGACCCCGCACGGCCATAACCCCGAAAGACAACCAACGTGACCAAAACCAGAATCGCCATGAGGACGTGGGCGGTCAGATACCACCAGGCAGGCGAAATCAAAATCGGAGCATGCCGGAACAGTTCCGTCGGAAGCCAACCTGCTATTCCGCTGAGTGCCAGGAAGAGAATGGCTCGCAGAATCAGTGAACGGTGGCTGAGCGCAGTCCAGACCGCAGTCGTGGCGGCAAGTGCGTAGGTGGCGCCATTGACGACGAGAAAGAGCATCACCCACGTCGTAACGTGGTCTGCTTTCAAGAGCCTCGCAGATGCAAAGAAAGCTGAAGCCGCCGTGGCCAGCAACAAGATGTCGCGCAGCGTTATTTGTGATTTTCGCAGCGAAGTTTGGATTGCGACGTCATCGACGTTTCGACCGATGCACACACCCATCCATTTCAGGACTCTGAAAGCGGTTACCAGGCAAAGTCCGAATGAAATCATGCCAACCGCCGCTTGCCACACGATGTAGGCTTCTCCACGCCACGAAATCGCGACGAGAGCTCCAACAAAAGCCGTCATCCCAATTAGACCGGCCGTGCGAATCGGCCAACGATGAGTGCCATGACTGAACCATAGCCCCGCGAGTGAAAGCAACGCAACAAACTCGGCCCAGGCAATCACCACAATTGGCCTTCCGATGTCTTGGCGAGAGTCCGCTGCCAGGAATCGCACCAGCAATAGACTCAGCACCGCACCATGCACGACGGCCAGATCTAACGTTGGCCAACGGCGCTCGCTCCGCATGCCGGTGCGAATCCACAGAATTGTCCAAATGACGAAGACTGCCGTTGCTATGCCGAGCAGAACAAGGTAGGTGCTGAGCCGCATCGGCAGCGTAGCGATGATCTTTCCGTCCAACAGGTTGTAAACGGTAAGAGGTTGATCCGAATATACGAGCGCCCTTTCTTGGTGGTGCGGCGACCAGACTGGTCTTAGGTCCCGCTGATTGGACGTGGCCCATCCACCGACTCTCCGTTGATCCCGCCAATCCCAGAGTGTCACGTTTCCACTGTAATCGCAAACCGCAAGCAATTGATTTCCGTCGAGAAACTGGATGAACCAGTCGTTCGATGCCCCCAAAGTTACCGCGAGAACATCGTCATCTTCGGGACGCCAAATTGCCGCGTGACCGTCGTTATCGAGTACCGCGGCAACCAGCGACCCGTCGGGAGTCATGGTAGTGGATCGCACAACTGGGGAGGCGAATGTGTGCGAATACCGTTGCACGAATTTGCCACTCTCAAAGTGAACGACTCGTATTTCGTTGACATCGAGCTCCAGAAATAGGTCGCGACCATTGGCCGTTGGGAAAAAACTAGTGCGACGATTATCGGAGATTTCGCCAGAGGCAACGTTAACCAGTCGTAGATCACCTGGTGACTTGTACTTGTTTAAGTCCAGAAGCAGATGCTTGTCATCCTGTGTGAATTGCAGTGGAAAAACGGAGGATTCCTGGGTAGCAATCGTCTTCAACTCCTGAAGCGTCTGGGAGTCAAGCACGCTGACGATTCCCAGCCTTCTGCCGACAGCTACCATACGTCCATCACACGAGAATATGGCGATGGCCGCGTCACAGCGGAGTTGGCGCAAAAGTTGTCCAGTCTGAAGATCCCACAGGCGGATGGCTGGGTCGCTCGGTGGCTCGAAAGTCCGTGTTTGTGAATGGACCGTCAGCAAGTATCGTCCGTCGGCGGACACGCTTGCCCTTAACACGGGATAGAACAGGTCCTGCTTCGCGACCCAGCCGCAGTACAACAAGATTGGCACGAGCAAGATTAGTAAAACAGCACGTGATGACAATCGGGTCTGGACCATGTCGCGCCGAAATTAGACGTGTTCTGGATCGCTGGCCTCGGGCGGCTTGGGAGTAGGCGCGAACTGGCTGAGCAGCGCCGGCAGCAGCAGGATGTCGCCGAACAACGCGGTAAACAGAGTGAGGGCTCCCATCGTGCCGAACAATCGCGCGTCGCGAGCGTCCCCGAAGACCGCGGTCAACATGCCGGCAATCAGCACGATGGCGGTCATCAGCATCGCCGTTCCCACGCCCGAAAAAGCGCGCTGAATAATCTCCTTGTGAGTACCTCCTGCCGCCTGCTCTTCCGTGTAGCGCGTCAAAAAGTGAATGCTGTCGTCGACGGAAATACCTGCGCAGATCACAAAGACACAAACCGTTGGCAACTCCAGAAATTGTCCCGTCATCACCAGCATCGTGCCTGTGGCCGCCAAGGGAAATAGATTAGGCACAATCGAGATCAAGCCGATGCGAATCGAGCGGTATGCAATGGTCATGACCAGCCAGATCACGATGCCGGCAGTTCCCAAACTGTTCGTCAGATCCGTGACGATGCGGTAGACGTTTCGCCAGCGCCATACCGCTTCGCCCCCCAACTCAAACTCGAAATTCGGATATTGACGCCCGACTTGAGTGAATGCCGATTCCATCCGCTCGAACACGGGGCCGTACTGAGCAATGCCGATATCCTGGACGCGAAACTGAACCGTGGCCGTGTGCTGTTCAGGATTGTAAAACGCGCGTTTCAGGGAAGCGGGGAGCAATTCCAGCAACGTCATTCGTTCAGCGGCGGGACCCTCGCCAGGCAAGGCCGACAGCAGTTGGTGCAATCCCAGCGGATGACCGACCAGCGGCTCGGCAGCTAAGATCCGATCGACGGCCAGCAACACTTCCAGCAATTCGCCATCGCTTGCCAGCTCGTTCCACGAAACGTACACGTTACCGAATTCCAGCCCTCCCAGTGATCGATCCATGTGGCGCAATGCCTGGGCCGCTTCACCGGATTCGCTGAGTCCGCTGTACCGTCGTTCGTCCGGTGCCAGACGTAACGAAATAATCGACAACAGGGCGGTAATGGCTATTGCGAACCAGGCCATCCACCGATCGTGGCGCAGGATCCACGCCACGATCGGCTCAATCCGCCGCAATTGGCCGTCGACCAGGCTCTTGCCCAGCCCAATGTGCAGCCCGCGACCGAGCGGTGAACGGCATCCCAGGGGAACCACGGTCAGAACGCTGATCAGAGTCAGCCCCACACCCAGCACACAACACCAGCCGAATTCGCGAACGACTTCATGATGAGCCCACAACAGACAGACAAAACCGATCGCGGTCGACAGGCAGGTGAGAACGCAGGCCATTCCGACTCTGGAAATTCCGCGTCGAGCAGCTTGTCGCACGTCGAGTCCCGCGGCGCGCTGGTTGCGAATCTCGGCCATCAAGTGAACCGAGTCGGTTAATCCAACCAGACTGACCAAAACCGGTACGATCACGTCGTTGAAGGGATTGTCTTGCAGATTGAAGTAACGCAGGAAGCCCATCGTCCAGAAAACACCCACCGCGGGGGAGAAGGCCACGATCATCACCGCCGACAAGCCACGAAACAAAATCAGCGCGGAAATGAGCATGATGCTGTAGCCAACCAACTGATACCGGACGGAATCGCGCAAGTGGCTGCTGATGGTCATCAGGTGCAGCGGTGCGGGGCCGGTCACTTGAAATCGAATCTTTGCGCCGGGAACCTGTTCCACTCCCCTTTCGGCGGCTTTGCGAAGTTCTGTCGTGCAAGCCTCGTCGCTCGTCACGTAAAACCAGTCCAAGCGAAGATGCAACACCATCGTCTCGCCATCCGGGGAAATGAGCTGTCCGACGACCAGCGGATTGCTTAGTGCACGCTCACGCCCCTTCTCTATTTGACGCTCCGACGCCTGAGAGTGAGGCAGGACGGACTCGGGCAGGCCAAACAGGTTCAGGCCCGGCACGTTGTCCAGCCAGAGCACGGAGGCTACTTGTGGAAGCGATTCCAATTCCGCGACGGCTCGCCGGATCGCGGTCAGCCCAGCGGACGTAAAGAAATGAGGGCTGGTGGCGACCACCACACACTCGCCCCCCGCGACTTGAAATGGCCTCACGTTGGGCGATCGAGCGGTATTCTGCGGACGTACTGCAGCTCGCTGCGGTGGCCGATACTGAGAGCTGGATTCGCTGGGTTGCGCACCCACGAGTTGACGAACGAATGACGGATTAAGATACCCCAGCAGCGCAGCCAGGGTCATGAAGATCAGAACGCCGGATTGGAGCGCTGGTCGATCCGCCCACCAACCGAACAGCCGCTCGCTGTAAGCCCACCAGTCTCGACGGTGATTCATAAGCGTTGCGCAGCGGCAGCTTCAATTTCGCCGCGTTCCAGCTGGCCATCCCCGTCTTCATCCATCTGCCGGAATCCGAATCGTTGAAAGGTCAGCGGCGTTTCGTCTCGCACCACGACTCCGTCCCCATTGCGATCCATCTTGGTCAAAAACTCCTTCACATCTTGTTCGATCTGTTGTCGGCGAGCCGACTCGTCCGAGGCCCCTTTTCCGTTGGAGTCAGTCCGCTTTTTTTGTACGACGATCAGCGGCACATCACGCGGATGGGATATTTCCAGAAATGCTACCGCCATCTCGTTCCAGGTTTGATCTCCCCACGTGACATACTCGTCCGGTGCCGGGTTCACGGGATTGTCCGACGAATTGTCAAAGTGGACTTCCATGTCGAGGGAATCGATCGGAGCTAGCGCCAACGACGGCTCGAACTGATAAAAGTGCTGCCAATTGAAATCGTAATGCGGAACCGACAGGAGTGTTTCCCGGTCCTCGCCACGACATGCCTCGAGGCGAAATGATTTGCCACGCAAGTGCATGTGGGGGACCACCCCGAGCAGACGCGACTCGGGGGCGAAACCGTCGAGCCGCATTTGAACTTTGTGGTCCTTCGCACCGGGAGGAATCTCAAAGTCGTGGTCGAGCACTACCCGAGTGAAAACTTCGTGCGTTACCTCGTGCGAGTCGGCGAACCAGACACCGACGCGCGTTCGATCCGAGGTGGCACGACCGTTCGGCGTGTAGTGCATCTGGAAGACCAACTTCGATCCGGCCGGAACTCGCCGCGCATGCCCCGCCGGCAGCGGCGTGGTTCGTTGTCCGGGAACATAGGCCCCCAACCAGCCGATGCCGTGGGAATCGGCGCCGTCGGGCGGCCGCACAAATACGATGGCGTGATGCACTACGGCCGCATCGCCGGGAATGACCTGGGCCGCACTCACCCAACGATCTTCGGACCACTGCGGATCTACCACGAAATACTGGTAATCGACCGTCCCCTCCTTTGGCACCGTAAACGGTCGCGCGCGCATCGCCAGCTCGATGTCCGGTGCACGCGACAGGTGCCAGCCTGCAGTCCATTTCGGCTGCGGGGGGAGGTCCGCGGAATCACCAACCGGCATCCCCTGGCTGACCCAATCCGCGAGCACCGCTCGCTCCGCGGACGGAATTCGTCTCTCGCCCACGAACTTTCCATGGGCAGGATCCGCATGCCACGGCGGCATGCGTCCCTGGTCGATAACCTCCAGCATCATCTGACCCCAACCGACCACTTCGCTGTAATCGGTCAATGCAAACGGACCGATCTCCCCCGCGCGATGACACTCCACGCAACGCCGGTTCAGAATTGGCGCCACGTCGCGCGTAAACGTCACCATTGCCGTCCGTTCCAATTCCGGCTTTTTCTTGGCGACCTTAGTGATCAGGCACCCCACCGCAGCCGTCTCGGGGTGTGCCACCGGACGAGCGGCCAACAGGGCCACGAGCGCTTCGCGCAGATCATGCCGTGTCGGTTCCGAACGCACCACGCCGGGCTCATATTGGTCGTCAATGCGACCGCGATATTGAATGCGGGAGGACGAGTCGAGTACGAAAACTTCTGGCGTCCGCGTCGCGTGAAACTGATCGGCTATAGACTGATCGGCGTCTTTCACGACCGGAAAGGCAATCCCGTGCTTCGCGACGTACTGCACAATGTCAGCCGGCGAATCCTGCGAGTTGCTGTTCACGCCAATGAATCGCACTCCCTTTGATGCGAACTCGCCGGACAGCGAACTCAAACGCTGGCCATAGAGCCGAGTCAGCGGGCATTCGGTCCCCAAGAAGCAGACAACCGTCCAGCTGCTCGTGGCCGGAGGGATAGGCTGTTCATTCACCGATCGAAGCTTTTCCCAGTCGATCACCACGCGCGCCGCGGCCATCGGCTCGGCGGCCACAGCTAGTCCGACGACGAGGAGCACGCTCCCGACCCATAACGTCACAGCGTGGCTTGGCCGCAACCAACGGGAGGGCGAGGCTCCTG
>CAZFLF010000361.1:0-6761 GCA_964519825.1 uncultured Pirellulaceae bacterium
TGGCTTTGATTCTGCTGCAGCCTGTCGGCGCATCACGGCGAAAAACGTTGCGCCGACGACCGTCGCACCAAGCAATGCTCCGAATCCGAGCGACTTGCCGTCGGCGAACCACATCGACCACCACGACGCTGTTTGGTCGGTCTTGGGTTTCGGCGACGACCCGTGCAGACCGGTCAGTTGATCGCGCGCCACGTTCAGCGCCGTGTCCAACTCGCCGATCTTGGATTGCAGGTTTGCCACTTCCGCGCGACTGTGTTCCTCGCTCCGCCGGACTTCTGCCATCGCGGATTCGAGTCCCATGATCTTTCCGTCCTGCTCTTTCGCCAGACTCTGTTGTCCGCGCAGACTGCCGCGAAGTTGTTCGACTTCGCCGGTGCGTTCCGCGAGTGACTTCAGGACTCCCTCGGGGGCTTGCCCATTCTGGTGCACGACCATTTCGAGCACTTGCAGTTTGGCGTCGACGTCGGCTTCGCGCTGACGCACCAGGTCGAGCCGGTCGATACTTTCTTTGAGGGCGGTTAATTCGCGTGCCGCCGCCGGCGGTTCGTGGGAGGTGGTCGGCAACAGCCGAATGGCGAGCAGCAACAGCAGGCAGAATTGCAGGCTCAGCATGGCAAACACGGCGAGTATTTGCCACATGGGTGGTGGCGGAGGCGGCGGCACGTGAACGGTGAACGGCACTTGTGTGGAGCGAACTGACTCGGGCATGAATTGACCCTCCAACTCGGACGCCAAGTCGCGCAGCTCATCCGCGCGAAATCGCGAGGCGAATAACGTGTAACCGCCGGTACGACGAATCCGTTCGTGTGGCTGCCCCGTCCACTGGAAAAAACCGGTATCCAGTTGGCACGGGTCGATGACGAGGGCTACATCCAGCGGTTTGTTAAAAAAGTTGTCGCAAATGAACAGGTCCAGGCCGGACAGAAACACGCCCCAGTCGGGATGCGTGTGATACCAACCGACCATCTGAACGTCGGCGGGAAGCTGCTCCCGCTCGCGCGTAATCTGCTCCCACGTGTCATGCGTGAACTTGAAACTCCCTTTCGTGCTCTCGTAATGGCGCGCCCGCAGGCAGTCGGTCACCAGCACAAACGGCTGGCCGTACTCGTCCTCAAATTGACCACCCAGTAAAACGCCTCCCAATTCCACTCGCCTGTCGGAATGAGCATGGGCCAGCATTTCGCGCATGACATCCAGCTCCACGAACACCGGCAGGTCGCCAGCCCGCGGAGATTGCACCGCAACCACTGCCAATTGACCGTTGCAGTCCGGCCGCAAGCGCGTCGTGGTCGGCGTGTGCTCGACGTCTCCAAAATGAATGTCGGGATCCATGACTGTCACATTACCACGGAGTCACGGTCACCAGCCAATTGTATGTGCCATTCGCGCGCCAGCGTGGCGACCCGCACGATGTCGAACCGCGGGATGCCCAGCCGCGTGAGCGATTCGCGAGCGAGTTGGCTGCCGCGCTCGACGTGACTCACCAGGTTCGGCTTGGCAGTTTGTCCACATTGTTGGCACGCGGCCTGCCGCATACCGACCGCCGAAGCCGGTCGCAATACTTGTCGACTTGTCTTACACGACGCGCATTCGAGCGACACAACTAAATCCCGGTCGAGACTCAGCTGCCAATCGCCGGAGTCACGGGTATGAGCGAGTAAGGCATCAAACAAATCGCCAGCGGTGTGTGTCGCGGCCGACAAAGGTAGTTCGAGGATGTCGGAGTACGATTCATGACTTAGGCACTCGTCGCGACGTTGAAACGCCGTCGTATAAAAACGATTCGCGACTCCGTTGTAGATGTGGGCCTGACCCGCAGCGACCGGCACGCCGTGCAATAACTTCAGCGCCTCCTGGACCTGCAAGCCTCCGATCATCGACGCAATCGTGGGAGCCGTCGGGACTTTTCCTTCGAGTAAATCTTCGCGGCTTAACAGCGGGCAACTGTAGCGCAGATTAATCAGTTGATAATCATTCGCAGTCATCGCACATTCGTAACAGGCGCTGTTGGGTGGGACGAAGACCTTGACCACGCCGTTGATTTCCTGGATGCCACCGTCGATCCAAGGTTTCCCGACTTTCCAGCATTGTCGATTTACCCACAGCCGTGCTTCGCGATTGTCGAGGCAGCCGATCACAACGTCGACGCTCCGGAACAGACCGAGCCCGACGTCCGTAATGACGTTGCCATGAATTGCGGACACGCGAACGTCGGGATTCAAATCGCGGACTGCCTCCGCAGCCACTTCGGCTTTCGAACGGCCACTGTCTCGTCGCCGAAACAGCACCGACCGCGTCAGATTCGACGGCTCAATGTTGTCCCAGTCGACGATATGGATCTTGCCGACGCCCAACAATGCCAGATTCTTGAGCACCTCGTTCCCAAGTGCTCCCGCGCCGACGACCAAAACGGTGGCCTGAGTGATTCGGGACTGATCCCACCACGCAATGAGCCGCAATCGACCGTAACGATCGTCATCGTCGATAAATAGTGGATCGGGCATAGTCAAAAAGGTCGCACTCACAGCCTGGCATTCGTCACTCGTTAGCCATTCTTGCCGAGACTCGCTCCAAGAACAACTCCAGCAGCCGTTTACTTCGCGTATCTGTCGACTACTACGTTACTGTACGGAGTACGGAGTACGCGGGTACGGAGTACCGGGCAAGTGTCCGTACCGGGTGGTATCCGCGTACCCGCGTACGCTCGTACTCTCGTACCCCCGTACCCTCGTACTCCGTACTTCTTACCAGCTACAGGCTCGAAGAATTCCGCGCACACGCTGGACCGGCACGTCCTTCCTCGTCATCTTGTAGCCCTTTCGCGACCATTGCGGCTTTGCCGCGTTAGGAGAGACGATGAACAAATTGCGGATCGTTCTTGCCGGACTCCTTTGTAGCCTGAATTGCGTTTCCCAGCTGGACGCAGCGGAGAATTTCCGAGCCGGCGCGGCAACCAGCAACCTGACACCGCCACTCGGCGAAAACATTATCGGTGGGTTCGTCCCGTTCCCATCTACGCATATTCACGACGAACTGCACGCACGATGCGTCGTGTTGGACGACGGACGGACCAAGCTGGCCCTGGTTGTCTGCGATCTGTTGGGAATCCAGCGACAAGTCAGTGAGGAAGCCCGTCGGCTGATCGCCGCCAAGGTGAGCATCCCACCGGAATGTGTTTTGATCAGCGGTACGCATACGCATTCGGCATCCAGTGCCTTAGGGCAGGATCGCTTCAAGCACGATCAGACGCTCGATGAGTATCAACGATTTGTCTCCCAACGGATCGCCGATGGCGTAGTGAGAGCGGTCAACAATCTGCGTCCCGCTCAAATTGCGTTCGGGACAGCCGAAGCGCCCGAACATGTCTTCAATCGGCGTTGGTACATGCTGCCGGGAACCGTTCCCGAGAATCCGTTTGGCGGAATTGACCAGGTCAAGATGAATCCTCCCGCGGGGAGTCCCAACCTGCTGGAACCGGCGGGTCCAACCGATCCGACGATTTCATTCATTGCAGTGCGCGAACGGAACGGCCCTCCCCTTTCGCTCTTCGCGGCCTACTCCCTGCACTACGTCGGCGGAGTTGGATCCGGACATATCTCCGCGGATTACTTCGGCATCTTTTGCGAACATCTAAAGCATCTGCTCGGCGCCAAGCAGCAAGATCCGCCCTTTGTCGCCATGCTGGCCAATGGCACGAGTGGCGACATCAACAACATCAACTTCCGTCAGCCGCGTGGGTCCAAGAAGCCCTATGAGCAAATGCGATTCGTGGCGGAAGACGTGGCCCAACGAGTGCGCGACGCAATGAGTAAACTCGAATTCCGAGACGACATTCAATTGGCGGCGCGATATCGCGAGCCGGTGCTCGCATTTCGGCGCCCCGATGCGGAGCAGAAGCGGTGGGCTCAGGAGACAATCGCCAAGGGACCGAAGAACAAGTCTGACCTGTCGTTTATTTATGCCGAACGTCTGATGCGGATGGCGGAATATCCCGAAACAACGACAGTTCCCCTGCAGATCTTGCGAATTGGCGACGTTTGCATCGGAACCATGCCATGCGAAGTGTTTTGCGAAATCGGCTTGGAGTTCAAGAGCCGTTGTCCGATTCAACCCTCGTTCATGGTGTCGCTGAACCACGGCTACTTCGGGTACCTCCCGACCCCGCGCCATCACCAACTCGGTGGCTACGAAACCTGGCTCAGCACGAACCGTCTGGAACGGGAAGCATCGGACAAACTGCTCGCCAACCTGTTAGAAATGGCAGCAGAGGTCAAGTGATTGAATGTCTCCCCACGTCTCCACTCTAATGTTGTTCCTGCTGGCCGCGAATCCGCTTGTTGCCGCGGACAAGCCACCCAACATTGTGCTCATCGTCGCGGACGACCTCGGATACCGCGACCTCGGTTGCTTTGGCAGCACGGAGATCAAGACTCCGCACCTCGATCAACTGGCTCGCGAAGGGGTGCGGGGGACGAGCTTCTACGTCACTTGGCCGGCGTGCACTCCGTCGCGGGGCAGTCTGCTCACAGGGCGCTATCCGCAGCGGAACGGATTGTACGACATGATTCGGAACGATTTGGTGAACTATGGTCATCGGTTCACAGAGGAAGAATACGCCGTCTCGCCGGAAATGACTCTCGGACTTGACCTTCGAGAAATCACCGTCGCACAGATCTTGAAGCCAGCTGGATATGCAACCGGCGTGGTTGGCAAATGGGACAGCGGCCGAGCACGCCGGTACTTGCCGCTGCAACGCGGATTCGATTCCTTCTACGGCTTTGCCAACACCGGCATCGATTATTGGACCCATGAGCGATACGGGATCCCATCGATGTATCGCGGCAATAACCGGATCAAAGAGGAAGGCTACGCGACGCACCTGTTTCAACGCGAGGCGACTGAATTCCTCGACCGGAATAAAGACCGGCCATTTTTCTTATACCTGCCGTTCAACGCGCCACACGGAGCGTCCAATTTGGAGAAGGATTCCTATCAGGTGCCCCCCGAGTATCTAAAGTACTACGCCGATGAAGACTCGCAGGCGAATCGCACGAAGTATCGAGCGATGGTGACGTGCCTGGATGAAGCCGTCGGCGCGGTCCTGGACCGTCTGCGGACGCTCGGGTTGGCGCAGAATACCTTGGTCGTCTTTCTCTCCGATAATGGGGGTACGAAGATTGGTAGTAACGGATCCTTGCGCGGCTTCAAAAGCCAAATGTTCGACGGTGGAGTGCGGGTTCCGCTGGTCGCACGATGGCCAGAACACATCCCTGCCGGCAGTACAACCGACGAATTCCTAACGTCACTGGAGATTCTCCCGACGCTGTCGCGTGCTGCCGGAGCGCAAGGTCCGCAGCCCGTTACCCTCGACGGCTTTGATATGCTGCCGGTGCTGCAAGGTAAGCAACCATCTCCGCGTCAAGAAATGTTCTGGCAGCGACGGAGCGATCGCGCCGCACGAGTCGGGCAATATAAATGGGTCGACTCTGCCAATGGATCCGGACTATTTGATTTGGCCAGCGACATCGGCGAACAAAAAGACCTCAGCGCCGACCGGCCGGAACTACTGAGACAGTTGCAAGATCGCTGGGCGAACTGGCGGCAACAAATGCAAATTTCCGAACCGCGCGGACCCTTCCGCGACTATTAACGTGGCCGCGTCTCTCCGAGACGCGCGGCCACTGTTTGGCAACTGGATTGCGAGGCTAGGGTCCGCGTCTCGGAGAAAAGCGACCACGGAGATGCCCATGGGGTAATCGTGTTAGCAAATAACTCTGTTCCTTCAATAAGACGGACCGTCGTTTGGAGCGTGGCCATTGTTCTCGTGGCAATGCTGTTCGCTGATCTGTTTGTCCTCGTGTTGACCGACTGGGTAAGAAGCTTGCCCCGCACATCATTTGCCGTCGACAGCCGAGCCTGGTGGACTCGACGCGTGGCGATTGCGTGTAACGAGGGCTTTATGATGGGCATGTTTACGTCGCAGCTGTTGTTGGCAGCCGCGTATACCGCACTAGGAGATGGCCCCAGCTCAAAGCGGACCCTCTACACGACGTTTGTATTCGCCGTATTCACTAATGCGCTGGTCGTCTTCGGGATGGTTTGGTTTCAAATGGCCTGGAGCAAGACGGTATTTCCTTTTCTGATCGCGACACTCTTTTTCTTTGTGTTTCAAATCCCCATGTGGGGAATTCGGAGCAGTTTGGGTTGGACGATCAAATCTCCGTGGTCCGAGTCCGTTCCACGACGGCCGCTGCGTTTTTCGCTCGCACACATGCTTGGCTGGTCGACATTTCTGGCTGTGCCGTTGTGCATTTTTCGGACCCTCACAATGACCCGCTCGCAGGGACACATACCGTTCATTTTCTGGATTTGGGGGCTGATTCTGTGCGTCCTCCTACTTTGGTTCGTCTACCTGGTGTTGGCGGCTGACCTGAGCAAATGGCAGTTTGCCGCCGCCGCGGTGCTCTCCTTACTCTTGGCCATAGCGATGCAATGCGCGGTTTTCTGGCGATTAAGCGGCTCCACCGATTTTGTCACGGTGCTTGCCATTTGTTTCGGCAATTTTTGCGGCGGCGCCGTGATGCTGTCCTGCCTCTGCCTTGCTCACCGGCTCGGATTTCGGTTACTGCCGTTCGACGCGAAGCGGTTGGCGCCGGGTGCCACTGGCGAACTCGTCTGAATGGGTGCCACGGGCTAGAGTTCGACGAAGACGGCTGTGCGGTGCAGAGAGACTGGTTCGTCGAACTTGCAGCCCGTGCGAA
>CAZFLF010000362.1:0-6756 GCA_964519825.1 uncultured Pirellulaceae bacterium
GCGACAAATGGGCGACGCAATCATTGGAAACATGTAGATTGGTGAAGCCACGGTCCGCCGTGGGAACTTGCATCACTCAAGTAATCGCCGGATGCCACTCGGATGGCTCCTGACCAGAGACCTTCCGTTGTGCTGCGCATTGCCAATCTAGGTTGACAAAAAAAGCCACCAAGCAGCCTTGTGCCGCTTGGTGGCGATTCATGTTTGTCGCAGAAAACTTGAAAAGTTTATAGCTTTCCCAGCATCGCCTTCGCTTTGGCCTTCGCCGCTTCTGGATTGGCGGATTTCTCCAGCGCGTCAAGGTCGGTAAGAAGGGCTGTTGCTTTTGCGGAATCAGTTTGCTTTAGCTCTTCTAAAGCCGTCCGTAATTCTCCGACTCCACTTCCGACTTCGCCGGTCCCGGCAACCGTCTCCAGCACAGATTTGGCTATCTGCGTGGGAGCCGCCTTGGCTTGTGGTTGGACAGAAACAGGCGCCGGTCCACCTCCACAGCCGATCATGGCAAGCGAAATCAAAACGAGCGATACTCGCACAAAGTGCATCTTTTAGTTTCTCCTACAATTGGGTGCGTCTGGCAAAGACCAGGTCTTAACACCACAAAACCGCACTAGGGAACTGTAACGGACTGCCCATCTGCCCGGTTACCAAGGTGGCAATACACCTGGCCGCTGATGGTGTCATTAATGATCGTCACGGAGCCATCTGCCAACGCGTGCATCGCACCACCGGGATGTCGACTACGAGCCGGGAACGCGCCAGAGCTATCCATCCAGCCGCAACCAACACAAGGTTGGCAAGACGGGTACCTCCAATTCGGAGGCGCTACGGTGTTAAAAACAGTTTGAGTCGGCATGGGCGCCATCCAATCACGACCACCGTGGCTGTGATGGTTGCCGATGCCTGCTTGACACAGTACTCCGTACTGGTCGACCGCGGCAGCGTCATAAAGGACTCCGGTGACGGGCCAATACAAATTGTTTCCGCCTGGAAAATTGATAGCTCGAACAACGTCACCGGGACGATAGAACCCGCTGTCATGGTCGCCGAGCAACTGCTCGCCCATCAGGATGGTATTTGACGTACCATCGTTGACATCCTGCATGCCTCGTTCGAATCCAGTTTCGCGACCGAAGATCCCATTGTTTCGAGCGTTTAAACCGTCCCAACCGAGTGCACAGCCTTCGGAAACGGCGTAACTACAGTTACCGGTATCGGCACCGGACTTCGAACCATCCGATGGGCAAACGAACGCTCCGATCCGTATGCGACGCAATGCGTCAAAGTTGGCCGGGTCCCGCCATCCGATGTCGACGTTCACGGATTTCTTTCGCGATTCGATCTGGTCGTAGAGCGGCATTTGCTCCATAAACGGAAGTATCAGCGAGTGGGCGCTGAATCCTTCCCAGTGGCTACAGGTCCTGGTCGCACCGACTAAACGATTCGTGTAGAGCGGAAACTTCTTGTACGTGTCGTGATAATTATGAAATGCCAACGCAAGATTCTTCATATTGTTTGAGCAGCTCATTCGACGAGCCGCTTCGCGGGCCGCTTGGACAGCCGGGAGCAGTAGCGCAACCAAGATGCCGATGATGGCAATCACCACCAAAAGCTCTACCAGAGTGAAACCTCGCCTTTTCATGGAATTTTCCTTTGCGTAAGTAAAGATAAAAACTACATCATGTAAGCATTAAATATCCCGGTACGAGTATAGTCAATGGCATGAGTACGATCGACTGCTCGACGTCGTAACTGCTGACGATTGATACTCTTCGAAAATGTTGCTTGTGCAACCTACTCGAACAAGAAACTGGAATCCCTTGCCGACCCGACCTGGGTTTCCGCTAGAATTGCGTGTGGCGGACAAGCCACGCTGACAGTTCGTTCCAGACGCGTTCGCCTGTTTGAGGAGTAGTGCTCTTCACAGCTAAAGATTTGGGTTCAGTTGAGCATCGTAACCCGACGCGTGAGCGAGGGGAGCCGCAAATTGTGGCGTTCCCCTCGCTGACGCTTCGGGTTTTGACCGCGCTTGAACCCAAAGACTAAGTGTTGACGGAGCAGTAGCCTCGGCGTGGCGTACGTCGAGTGTTTAATGTAGACATCGAATTCATGATCGGTTGCATTGATGTTGGATCGGCCGCGAAAAATTCGGCGAGCCCGGCATTTCAAACAACAAACAGATGCTCGCGGCAAGTCGGGACGGGCTAAATTCTGTTTGCGAATGTTGTTGCCGCTTTTGTTGGTCGTCATCGTCGTGACCTGCTGGCTGGTACGTGGGTTCGCTCTGTGGCCACTCGTGTTGGCGAACGAGTCCTTGACGAACAGAGCGTCTGAATCGGCACTCGAATGGCTACATTTGGCCGAACGCCTGCATGGCGATCCGGCATCGATCGCGTTACTTCGGGCTAGAGTGAATCGACGACTTGGCGATCTGCGGGCTATGGATGAAGAACTGGACCGCGCTCTGAAATTCGGCGCTGAACCGGATCGAGTGAATCAAGAGCGTTTGCTTGCAACTGCTCAGATTGGTCGGCTTCACGAAGTTGAAGAGGCGCTAAGAAAGTGGCTGGAGGATCCGGGCGAGGATGGAGCGGATCTTTGTGATGCCTATACAAACGGTCTGGCAAGTCAGGGTCGGCTCACTCAGACAACGCTACTATTGGATGCTTGGGAAGCTGGTTTCCCGACAGATCCGAAACCGCATGTCAAGCGCGGGCGAATTGCGGAACATGCCCTTGAATACGAACATGCGGAAGCTGAGTATCGTGCCGCACTGAAAAAGAACCCCGACTATTCTGCGGCGCTCTATGCGTTGGGCAGATTGCTCCTCGATCGCAAACGTCCGGCCGAAGCATTGCCGTTGCTGCGGCGCTGTGCGAGCGTTGCACCGGGTGCTTCGCCGGCAGCTCGCGTAGGTGAAGCGAGTTGCCTGCGATTGTTGGGAAACGTGGTCGAAGCTCGTCGACTTCTCGAACACGTGGTTGCCTTGGACGAGAAGGCGCAACGCAAAGCCTACGTCCAGGTAGGCTTTCAGGCGAATGGCGCGCCGGCAGCCTTAGAACTAGGTAGGCTCGAGACAGGCGACCGGAATTACGAGTCGGCCGAGAAGTGGCTGCGCCATGCTGTCACGGCAGATCCGCACGATTTGGATGCTCGCTATGCGTGGGCGGTGGCGTTGCGAGGGATTGGCCGAACCGAAGAGGCGAAGTCGGAGTTTGAACACGTTTCGCGAGTTCGCAAGCTGTTGGCGGAGACCGAAGTGTGGCAAACTCACCTGGTCACAAATCCCGACGACGTCGAGACACGGTATAAAGTCGCCATGGTTTACCTGCAGCACCACTCTCCAAGATTAGGAATCTATTGGCTGCAGAGTGTCTTGGCGCACGATCCAAAGCACCAGCCGAGCCATCGAGCGCTCGCGGAATACTATGAAATGCACACGGGAGAAGTGCCTTCTTATGCAAGCCTTGCAAAGTATCATCGCTCCCAGCTTCCGCAGGATATGGCCAACTAACGCGAGCCTCATCACTCGCTAACAACCAAACTTAAGTAGCAGGTCGCGTTCCATCGTGTTTCGGTTACTGATTATCGTGCATTTGGTTATCGTGACTGTGGTGCTGCCCACGCTGGGCTGCAAAGCGTCTGACCCACCCGCCGCGATTCCGGCTGTGGAGAGCGACGAGACTCGAATGCCGGTTCTTGCCTTCCAGGACATTACCGCAGATTGCGGGGTTGAGTTTATCTATCGTAATGGAATGGAAACGGGGGCATTGAGCATCGTCGAGTCGCTGGGCGGTGGTGTCGGAATCGCGGACTTCGATCGCGACGGATGGAACGATTTGTTTTTTCCAGGAGGTGGCGAGATCCGGCTGGATGCACCCTTGACTGGGCTTCCTCACGGGTTATTTCGGCAAGTTGCAGCACTCCAATTCGAGGACGTATCGTTGCGTTCGCGAACTCGCGAATCCAATCGTTACTCACATGGATGTGCCATCGGCGATTTCGACAATGATGGATTCCCGGACGTCTTGGTAACCGGTTATGGAGGACTACAGTTTTTTCAGAACCAAGGCGATGGCACATTCCGGGAAACACACGAGGCAGCGCATCTTAACGACCAACAATGGAGTACCAGTGCTGCGTGGGGCGACCTCAACTCGGATGGAAATCTGGATCTCTACGTCGCTCATTACGTGAACTGGTCTTGGGAAAACAATCCAAAGTGCTTCGCCTGGAAAGGCCAGTTGGACATCTGTCCGCCGCGAAGCTTTCGCGGCCTTGACGATACTCTCTACCTCTCGAACGGTGACGCGACATTTAGCGATTCCACGCGTGAATCAGGATTGGTACACGAGGGGAAGGGGCTGGGTGTCATCATGGCAGATGTTGACTGCGATGGAGACGTTGACGTCTATGTCGCAAACGACACGGTGGATAATTTCTTCTATTTGAATGACGGCGCTGCAAACTTAAAGGAAATAGGAACGCCGTCCGGGCTTGCGACGGATGATCGCGGCGCACCAAACGGGAGCATGGGGGTAGCCGTACTTGATTACGACGGCAATCAGTTGCCTGACATCTGGGTCGCGAATTACGAAAACGAGCCGTTCGCCCTCTACCGCAATGACGGCGATGCATCGTTCACGCATGTCAGCCAATCGACAGGGATCTACTCACTCGGGGTGAGTCATGTCGGGTTCGGAAGTGCGGCCTGCGACATCGACAAAGACGGCGACGAAGACCTGATCGTCTCGAATGGGCATGTTGTCAGATATCCCCAGGGCGGATTGGTGAGACAGAAACCAATGCTCCTGTTGAACGAGAATGCGAGTTTTCGCCGCGCACAATTCTCAGCTGACGAGTACTTCGGGCAGGCACATCATGGGCGGGGCCTGGCCATCGCTGACTTGGACAATGACGGCGATTTGGATATTGCAGTCTCGCATAACAACGAACCGGTATCGATTCTGAATAACGCGACGAGGACTTCGGGAAGGTGGTTGGGCGTGCGTCTTGTTGGACGTCAGAGCAATCGAGATGCCGTGGGTGCTCACGTATTACTGCACACGACGGATGATCGGAAGCAGTACCGCACCGTGATTGGTGGAGGGAGCTATCTCTCGCAGAGCGATCTGCGTCTGTTCTGGGGAATTCCTCATGATGCTTGCGCGACAAGTTTGCAGATCACGTGGCCCAGAGGAATCACACAAGAATTCTTGGTGAACGCGTTCGACCGCTACCTTAACGTGATTGAACCGTAAACACAGTCTGGCGATTGTAAATTTTTGCGTCAATTGTCGACGAATGTAAGACGGGGGCAACGCGCGATTACCCCTTCATGCGCTCGATCATCTCGCATCCGACTGTGAAGACCTTCCCTTTCGGCGTTGTGGATTCAACAACGTGTGCAACGCGGGCTTTGACAAAGATCGGCTTTGCCTGGGGATTGCCGAACATCAACAGGAGTAGCTCCGACGTCGGCCGCTTCGATGAGTTAAATCCGACGCCGTTGACCGACAGATCCTTGGTCCTCACTTCCCAAAACGCCGAGAACGGCGGGAACGTTTTCCCGTCGAATTCGGCTACCAGCAGTAGCGTTTCATAAACAACACGCACCGAAGCGCGCTGCTCCGCCCCTCTGACGACTGGTCGATCGCTGTCCGAGTGCCCCATAATCCCCACCTCATGCCCCAGGAAGAGTCCACAAATGAATTGGCGACTGGTTCCCGACGTACTCGCCGTTCTTCAGCTGCCGGCCGTTGCCATTGCTGCCGGGATTGGTCGCCACGACGGCGAATTGCCGGCCGTCTGGATGAATGCTCAAGCTCTGCGTATTAGCCATCTTTGTCGAGACGAAAAACGGCTCGGCGTCCTCCGGACGTTGAAACAACAATTTCCCTTGTCCCGGTGTTCCACAAGTAACTACCATCACGAAACCGGCCTCGTGCAAAAAGATGTCGTGAACAAAGCAATCGTTTTCCGTCCCGTGTTTCAACGAAGTCTTGAGTTGACCGCTGCCGAAATCGAATAACAGTACCGTTGGGATGCCCGTCACCGTACCTCCATTTTTTGGCGTGGTACCGCCGCAAGCAAGCGTGTTGCCTGAACGGTCAAAGGCCAGCGTCTTCACGCCTCCGACATCCTGCAATCGCGACAAGGAATACAGAACGCTGGCATCGAACTCGTGCACGCATTTACCGGTCGCCAGGTCCCACTGCTTGATAACGCCCCGATCGTCCCCCGAAACCAGCGACATTCCGCTGGGATGAAACCGCAGACAATAGACATCCCGATTGTGTCCGCGAAGTTCCTGGCTTTGGGATCCATCGGCGGCGGACCAGATCTGGACAACCGACAGCAGCCCGCCAATCAATCCGGTTCCGGCGGCGAGCGACGCACCTTGGAGCACTCTACGGCGAGAGAGTTGATGCTCCCACGGATTGCAAAGAGGATGGTTCATGAGCCTGGATTACTCTGGACTATGTAGCTGATCTCGGAAGGAGAACTGGGCAGGTGAACTCGCCAGAGTTCGGGGTGGTGCGGTGACGTTCTAGCGGTCCCAGCTACGATGTCAGGTCGGCAACTTTCCGTGGGGACGTGCTAGAGCCGGTTTAGCAGGCTTCCTCGCATAACCGGTAAACTCAAATCTACTATTTTTTGGCAGGGACGCAATCAAGTTTCTTTGCCGCAAGCGACCGCATAAGCGGTGGCAAAGGTGCGGCAATGGGAAATGCTGATATGCATCTCACGCACTCCCAG
>CAZFLF010000363.1:0-6752 GCA_964519825.1 uncultured Pirellulaceae bacterium
AAGTACGACGAACGTTTCTTCGCACTGCGCAGCGGCATGCAGAGTTGGGTCACGGCCCCGAGCGCCCAAATCGCCGACGACTTGACCTATGCAAAGTTCGGTGTGCGGCAGCGGTGGCAGACCAAGCGCGGCCTTCCTGGCCAGGAACGGATCGTGGATTGGATGGTGTTGGATGTGGAGGGGTTCTACTTTCCCAAAGCCGATCGAGACAATTTTGGCCAGCAATTTGGCTTGCTAGACTACGACTTTCGCTGGCACATCGGCGACCGGCTAACGTTATTATCCGATGGATTCGCCGACCTCTTCGGTCAGGGATTGCGGACTTTCACCACAGGGGCCAGTATTTCACGTCCGGAACGCGGAAATCTCTACCTTGGATATCGATCGATCGAAGGTCCCATTAGCAGCAACATTTTGCTCGGTTCGCTGAGCTATCGCATGACGGAGAAATGGATCGCGACGGGTGGCGCGTCGTTCGACTTCGGTCGCACGGGCAACATTGGCCAAACTTTTCAGCTCACTCGGATCGGCGAATCGGCACTGGTTCGCGTCGGATTCAACTACGACGCCAGCCGGGATAACTTGGGTATCAATCTGGCAATTGAACCACGGTTTCTCCCGTCCGCTCGCTTGGGACGCGTCGGTGGCGTCCAGATTCCGCCCGCCGGGGCCTATGGCTTGGAGTGAACGATGAACCACCCCTTCTCCTCACGTCGCCAGTCGTGGCCCAAGAAGTTTGCCGCCGCGTTACGCGGTTGGGTGCTTGGTGTCCGTGGACATAGCAGCTTCCTGGTGCATGTGCCCGTGGCAATTGCCGTTATCGCGGCAGCGATTTACCTGCAAGTCAACTTGCTGGAATGGTGTGCGCTCGTGCTGTCCATTGCCATCGTCCTCGCGGCCGAATTGTTTAACAGTGCGTTGGAGTCGCTGGCCAAGGCGGTGTCGCGTTCGAAGGATCCGCACATTGCACAAGCCTTAGACATCGCCAGCGGAGCGGTCCTATTAGCCGCCGTCGGGGCCGTGATCGTCGGACTGATCATCTTCATCCCGCGGCTGGCGGCATTGTAGCGCTCATCGGGGCTTTGCCCAAAAAGTCCTAGTTCTGACCGACTTCTTGGGCAACTGGCAGTTCTGCCCAGAAAGTCACTGTGGCGATGCTCGCCAAAGAACGATTTTCCGAGCCGCGATAAGCCGGGCATGTGTAGGTGTTATTTCCATTCTGGATTTTGAAGCCAGTTATCGATTAACCCCATTCGCTCACGAGACCTCTCCGCCGACGGAGGATTGTTTAAATGCCCTTCGACACGACGCTTCCATTCTCCAGCGAATGATTGAATTACTGGAATACGTCTCAGCAGTCTCCGAAGTAAAAGTAGGGTTGAGAAAAGACGCCGGTTATCGCGAAGCAACGGTGGCTGCCAGCCGCCATATCGCGGCAGTTCTGGCTTGATCGCCCACACTTTATCCCAAAGCCGCGAATGGT
The DNA here is from genome assembly GCA_964519825.1 of uncultured Pirellulaceae bacterium. Lineage (GTDB taxonomy): Bacteria > Planctomycetota > Planctomycetia > Pirellulales > Pirellulaceae > CAZFLF01. The sequence goes on from CAZFLF010000363.1 coordinate 1,484, forward strand.
GGGCACAGAGATTTCGTACATACACACAGTGATGCATCCAACTTTTCAGAATCGTTGCCTGCAAGCCATACCGTCCAGCAATGGAACGTTGATCTGACTTGTCCATGCCGCTGAACATCTGAGACAGCATCCCAAAGGACATCAATTCGGTAACAATCCACACAGGCATGTCCGGGAACTCTGCGTATTTTTGTTTGCAATGGTCAACAAAGATTTCGCGAGATCGTTGCGAATCCTCTCGAAGTTTTACGAGCCATTTCCGGTGATCGAAATTCGCGTAGAAATTCACCGCGTGTGCATGTCCAAATGGGCCGTGAGTCTGGCCAAAGTGGTAGGCGATGGTAGCCCGCAATTCGACTTCGACAACCTCCAGAGCCTCGGTCAATAGATCCCTAATGGCCAGATCAAAATCATAAGCGGCTATAACCTGTTCAAAGGTCGTCCCAGAAATGAAAGCGTGCCTCTTAGACTCGAACGCAAGACAGTAGCCACTGAAGCGGTAATAGTTCAAGTGACTAAGGAATTGCTCTGCCGTTTGCGGATCGTTAACGACAAGACCGCGTTGCTGCAGCAAACGCACCTGATCGGTGTAGCAAAGCCAGGGCTTTGAGAATGGGACTTTGCCTGATGGACCGCTCACACCGACTCCTCCGAGCAGATTTGCGGAGGAGCGCAAAAAAAGAACTCGCCCTTGATGTGTGTCACCGCCTTTCGGCGGGAGGGACACGGCGAGTGTGTTGGAGGAATAATACCGCGTGCGGCTTGGAATGCAAGGCCGATCATGCAGTAGATCGGCCAAAGATCCATAAACACTGAAATGTTTTTGCGATTTGTAACGGTTAAGCAAGCCATTTGGATCAAGTCCCTTGTCCGTCTCCTGCTGGGGTGCGTCTCGAATCGCACAATCGTCGTCAGTGGCGTTGCAAAAAACAACTAGCTGTAGATTACGCACTGACGGCCGCTTCGGTCTCTTCTTTCCAGAACTCCGGGGCCAAACCCAGTTCGTTCATCGCTGAAATCAAGCAGCAGATATTGTGACACAATATCTTAGCCAACACTTCATGCTTCATCGCCACATCAATCTTGCTCCGAACACTGTCGCCGAACTTAGCCTTGACCATCGAAAACGTGCTTTCCGCGTTCAACCGCTGGTGGTAATGCGCCACGAATTCATCGCAGTTGAAACTGAAGTAATCGAACAACCGCGCCCAGATTCCACCCTTGGAATCGGTGGCGTTGCTCTTAAACGGAATGTACGGCGTCGCGCCAGCGTCTTCAATGACTTGCAGATTGCGTTCGCTGCTGTAGGCAAGATCGGCGGACACTTGCTTGACGTCGAACCGCTTGCGCGTACGAGAATGATCCTGTGCGCCAACGCAAGCTATCGAACTGTCGGGACACTGCTTTCCGACTTATAGCAAAAGCGCGTCGCGCTTTGCCATAGCTCCCGTATCGTTGCCAATGAGATTTCATTGGCCGAGTGGATTCGCGCGCGACTGAATCGAACGGCGATGGCAACGCGAGAAGGCGCATCGAAAAAAGGCTTCCCATGCCGTTCGTCCGTGAGATCAGAGAATTGACGCTGGATCGGCTCCCATGAACCCGACTTTAATGCCGTTCTCCGTTAAAACAGATGTGGCGCGATTGTGTATAATCACGATAAATACCAGCCAGACATAGCAGGGCAGGACGGTCAAAATCGCAAGCAATACACCGATTGCCTTCGGTCGAAATACGGCCAAGCCTAAACGCAACGCGACAGTCATTCGGAAGATCACGAAGACTAAGGAGAGCACCAAGGCAATAGCTGTCCAGTCAGACGCGATCATGAATCCGAGAATCAACTCAATAAACAGGCCGGCAAGAAGAGTCCGCATTAGCACCCGATGCCTGAACGCAATCTCACTCAGGTTCAGACGCTCACGCGGAGCCGCGATCCCACTTAGAATACGCGGCTGCAATTCAGATTCACTTATTTGTCGCCCGCCTGCTTCCAGGAACTCCCCGCAATGCTTGCATTTTATTGCGGTGGCCTGAATTTCCTCAGCGCAAAACTGGCAGCGTTTTGTTGTGACCACGCTGGGGATTGGCAATGCCTCTATCGCAACATCTTGTTCGGTTGGGACGGGCGTGAGGCGTGGAGGTGCCGGCGACGATGGGGCAGCTCCCGCGTCCGCAAACTGAAGGCCAGATACTTTCCGAGCCTCCGCCCAACGGTTGTCGCCTTCTCGACGCACTAATGTCGAAGGCTCAATTTCTCCGAACGCCGCCTTGGCCTTCAGTTCAGCCGAAGTAAACGGACCACCGACGACACCATTTATGTTGCAGTGCCAGTTGTGCACCTCACCCCCACGGAGAGACAGGTAAGCCAGAGAAACATCGGCGCGTGTGTCTATCTGCTGCGAGGTGGACAAGCAAACCTCGGATTTGGCTGCGAGTGAAGAGGAAAGTCAGACCATTGACTACCCACACTGCTGACCTAGCGTTAGAGTGCCAGCCGATTCAAGCGGGGATGGCCCGGCCGATGGCGTCAATCAACGCGACCGGCCTCAAACCATCGGAGCGCTAATCATGTCGAGCGACAGCGAGCCGTTTTCCATCAATTGCCCGGCATGCGGCAAGGAAATCCAAGAGACGGTCGGATGGTTTAAGCAGGATCGGTGCAACTGCCCCCACTGTAATGCCCTGTTCAATCCGAGCGAGCTTGGAAACGCTGCCGAAAAGATGTTTGACGACTTCGGGAAACTCTTTGCTGAATCCTGATTCCTTCAATGCGGCAAAGGCCGCGACCAGTTCGTCGCTGTTGACGGCGAATACAATTGGTTCACCAGGACCGGCAGCATTTGATCTCGACTCATCCATGACTTTCTATCGCCCTCCTGAGAAGATTACTCTCGCGGCTGCTTCCTTTCGCATATAGATTCCCTCGTAAAACTTGGAGTCCATCATGGCTGCTGCATCAAAAATAACGATTCATTCTCCAGAGCTTGGAGAATACGTTTTCAATATCGATCTCACGGCCGAATGTCCGACGTGCCAAGGACAGGCGACGATTGACCCGAGCAGCAACGGCAATGCGTCGATTTGCTGCAAAGGTAAGGCGTGCGGAAAAGTTACCGCGACCGATAAACCATACGATTGGCTGATTTCATCGATTCTCAGGAAGTGTAACTAGCCGTTTTACGGTAATCCTGATTTCCGAGTTCTTTGGGAATCGCACATTCACGATGCTGTCCACCGTTAGACGGAACTCGTGCTCGATGAAAGTCGATTCTGCTTGAACATCTTCAGCGCTACGCTGTTGGATAACGTCTGTCAGAAGTGGACCACCTCTTCCATTATTTGGGCAGACTCTTGACTTATTGGGCAAAGTCGCCTCATCGGGCTCTTTATTCCCGCAGGCAAACCCAGCGTATGTCTTTGAGTACGGACGCTGTCTGCGGAAAATGGGCGTCCACCAAGCCTTGTTTGGCGGCATCGGCGTAAGTGGTTCCGCTGGGCAGCGGAACGGACTTGAGCAGCACTAATTCATCGGCGTTCAATACTTCGGCGATTCGCCCGGCGATCGAGTCGCTGGTACAGCTCCAATCGTGCGGCAATCGACACCCGGGACTTTGCGTTTCGCGGAGCCGCATGAATTCTTCCACATCCAAGACACAAGCGGTCAGCCGACCCTCGCGCACGAGCTGCTCGACAACCTCGAAGCGTTCCACCAATTCGACGTTCAACAGTTTCGCCAACAGCCGGCTTGTCACGGTCATGGCACGGACGGCCAGCCAATGCGAGCCTTCCTGGTCGAGGCTGAATCGTTCGTGGGCGGCGCGGAGCGGATCAACCAAATCCCCGCCGCCGCCAATGAAGATTGTGATCCCCGGCGGTTGCTGGTCCAGCCAGGCCTGACCCCGCTCGGGCAGTTCCTCGAAACTAAAGAGGCTGCCGCCAACTTTCGCTACGCGGACAAATGTTGTCATCACGCACCGGCTGCTTCGCGGGCCAGAACTGCCAGGGCGTGGGCCGGCCCGCATCGTGATGGCCCCACGCCAATCTCCTGACTTAAGGTGACTACACGCACTTTCCACTCCAGACGTTCCAAGACCCGTCGGACCAAGAAGTCCCCATGACCGGAAAGCACGACGGCGGCCGGAGGTTTGGGTAACCGCTGCGTCACGCGCTCCACGGAGCGGGACAACACGGTCGCCTGCGCGTCGGCGATGGACTGAGCCATCGTGACGGCATCTTTGTGATTGAACTGCAATTCGTCCGCACAGATCATTCTGCCAATGCGAGCACGAGCGGCGGCCTTTGTCGCGACGCGACTGTCGGCGGTGTGGCGCGACGTCGCGTCTTCCGGCAAGTCACCCGTTAACAAATACACATCGCGCGTCGTGGCGAAGACTTCCCGTGCGACGGGACACTTTTGGCCGCGATAGGGGACCGATTCGACGAGCGCGCAGGCTGGCGTCCGTTCCACTCCACAATAGACGAGTTCCCCGTGCATCAACCGCTCGGTGTCGGTTACACCCGCCGTCGCGGGTTCACCTTTCAACAGGGGCACAATATCGGTGGTCGTCGAACCGACATCGATGAGCAGCGCGACCTCTTTGCGCACGAATCGTCCAACAAAGCGGGCGAGAGCGTGCCAGTTTGCCGCCGCCACCTGCAACGGCCGCGTCGCGGCAACCTGCGGTGTCACTAGCGTTCCGTTGTTTAGATAGACGCGCGTATGCCGGGAGTCGGAGGCTTGTCCCACTGCGTCCAAGATGAACTTCACCCCCTCGGCCTTCGACTCGAAACAGTCCGCCAACTCACCGGTCATCGTGACAGCCAGATGGTCGCAGCGCGGCGCCTGCGCGATCAGCGTGCGCATTTCCTGAGCGAGCTTCTGCGGCTGCTTCCAGAGTGCGAACGGATAGGACGTCGCAAAGCCTTTGCCGTCCGCCAATTTCACGTGCGCGCCGCCAATGTCCAAACCAAGCCATTGCATGCGGAACCACCAACTCCTGTTTATCGTCTCAGGCGGTATCACTTCCGGAGTCCGCCGCGAATTGTACCGGTCGAGGATCGAAGCGCAAATCAACCTGTTCGCCACATGCAGTCAACAGCATCGCCTCAGCCAAGTTCCCCCGCACGATCGTCCGCAGACCAAGGTACGAGGTCGTCAGCCGCGGATTGACCTCGATGACCACGTCCTGGGACCCGTCGCGCGCGTTGCCGAATACCAAGTCCACGCCAAAGAAACCGACCGTCGGTGGCATCGCTGCAGCGACGG
>CAZFLF010000364.1:0-6736 GCA_964519825.1 uncultured Pirellulaceae bacterium
GCGTAATGCCTTGGTTTGCCGGTTGCGTGGCCTTGTCGTCGCTTTCGCCGATCACTTGGCCGCCGCGAACATTGCCGCCGGCCATCAGCATGAACATGCAGCGCGGATAGTGGTCCCGTCCGCCTTCGGTGCTGCGAGTGTTGATCTTTGGTGTCCGGCCGAATTCGCCTGTTACCAGAACTGCTGTCTTCTTCATCAAGCCCTTCTGCTCCAAACCGGAGAAGAGCGCAGCCAGGCCTTCGTCGAAGGGAGGCAACACGCGCGTCTTGAGGCGCGTGAAATTGTCCTGGTGAGTATCCCAGCCACCGTAGCTGATCGTGACGAACCGTACGCCGGCTTCAACTAAACGAATGGCCAGCATGCAGCTTAAGCCAAAGCTCTCGCTACCGAACTGTTTGGCGAATTGCGGCGACTCATTCTTAATGTCAAACGCGTCGCGGGCGATCTTGGAAGTAATAATCGCGTGGGCCTGCTCCGAGAATCGGTCTAGCCCGGTAAGCAACTGACTGTTCGCTTCGGCACCCTTGAACGTGCGATCGAGCGCCTGCAATAGGTTCTGACGTTTTTCCACTTCGGCCACCGTGATACCACCTTGCATGGCAATGCCACGAACATTGAACGGCTGTCCGAACTTGGGAGTCGACGCCGTGTTAAGTGGGGCGTACTGGACGCCGAGGAAACCTGCACCGTGTGCCGCGTTGGGAATCGCAACATACGGAGGCAATTCGGCCGGTGCCTTCAGCTCTTTTGACACGACCGCGCCGTAGGCCGGGTATTCCAACGCCGGAATCGGCCGCGTGCCTGTGCTGACATACTCGGTACCCAAATTGTGCGCGGCCAAAGTGTGCGACACACCGCGGAGAATTGCGAATTTGTCGGCGCACATCGCCAACTTCGGCAAGTGTTCGCTAATCTCCACACCGTCCGCGTTTGTCTTGATCGGATTAAACGTTCCGCGATATTCGGTCGGAGCGTTCGGCTTCAAATCGAACGTGTCCATGTGAGATGGACCACCGTTGAGATTAATAAAGATGCCGCTGGTCGCGCCGCTCGCCGCAACCTCACCCGCCTGGGCAAGCTTCATATAGCTCGCGAGAGTCAAACCAGCTGCGCCGAGCACTCCAGCTTGCAAGAAGTCACGCCGACGCATTCCGTCACAGGTTTTGTGAATTGCCATATGTTAGTCCTTTCGAGATTGGGTTGATTTGTATCAGTTGATCAATTAGTGATTGACGATGAATTCCTTTGTATTAACCAGCGCCCAGAGGATGTCCTGCAGGCCGCCAGTTAAACTGCCATCTGCGACCACATATTGAGTCGCCGTACCCAGCTCATCAGCGTTCGGGAAGCGACTCAGGGTTCGCAAATAGGCCGTCTCCACCAGCGGCTTCACAGCCTCCGCATCGACTTGGGCGGGTGCGCCCTTTTGCCGACCGACTTGTTTTTGCAAGTTAGCCAGCAGTTCTTCGGCCTTCTTAATCTGGTCCGTATCGTTTTGTTTCTTGAATCGCGCCAAGCGACGTTCGACACTCTTGATCTGGGCCGCCAAGTCGTTGTCCGTGTCTTTGCCGGACTTTCCTTTGGAGGATGACAAAGTGACTTGGTTCACCCAGGAATCGCGAGCTTCGATCCGCCCCTTAGTCTCAAAGTCGTTTTGTAAGTAGACCGTCTGCAACAAACTCGCATCCATCGAGCGGTCGCAATCGCAGTTGGTTTCGCGCGTCGATCGCCCAAACACGGAAAGTGCGAAGCTGGGACCGTTGTTGTTGTTCCGAGCACTCGCTCCGGGAATCGCGATGCTGCGCCCCTTGATCTCGGTTCGCATGGTGTTGGCCCGCGCGTCGGCAATGGACGCGGAATATACCGCGTCGTAGGCCACTTCGGCCGGCAAACGCCGCGGAACCGCATGGCTAAAATTCCGGTCATCCAGCTTATTCGTATCGTTGGTATGCCAACTCAGTTGATAGGCCCGGCTGTTGGTGATCTCGCGATGCACCCATTTCATGTTGTAGCCGTTCTCGATAAAGCCATTCGTCAGGTAATCGAGCAGCGGCCGATTGCTTGGCGCGTTCGCCAGATTCATGTCGTCCGTCGGCGTCACGATGCCGACGTTGAAGTAGTTGGCCCACACACGATTCACGAAGGCCCGGGCAAAGAAGCGATTATTCTTGTCACGCAACCAGTCCATCAAAGGCTGACGTGAGTCTTCCAGCGATGTCAGATCAAATTCCTTGTCACCCAACAGCCGAGCCGTAGGCGCCGGCGTTACCGGCTGGTTCTTACCCTTACCCTTATTATTGCGGCGTGACGCGTCTGTTTTCTTCGGTTGGTTGACAACTACCTCCGGAAACGGAACGGTCTTTCCATCCTTGATCTTTTCCGCCAGGTATAGACGACGCTTGTTGGCGTTCTTGAGTTCTTCGTTGTTGTTCAGGCCGAGTTCGGCGGCCAGTTCATCATAGGTCTTCTTGTCCGCGAGATTGTTCGCTCGCGGCCCGTTTTGGCTATAAGTCACACTTGTGAAGAATTTCTTGAACTGGTCAAAGTCGTCCTTCGACCATTGGTCAAACGGATGTTTGTGACACTGAGCGCATTCGATTCGGACAGCCATAAAAGAATACGCAAACGAAATCGCCTTTTCTTCCGGCAGGCGAATGTTCTGTCTGGCCCAGTAATACGGCATGGTTTCGCGCTCGGCATAACTTTGTCCGTCTTCATGGCGAGCGATTCTGCTTAGGTTTTCGCAATACTGCAGGTAACTCTCGCCGGATTGCCGACTCTGGCTGAGAATGATCCCGGCTGCGAGCTGGTCGTACGGCGTATTGTCGGCAACTCGCTTGTGAATCCAGTCCCACCAGTCTTGCGAAACGCCTCCCCGAACGACTCCGACATTATTCAGCGCCTGGTCGTTGTTGGTGGTGTAATCGCACAGTTTGGTGGTCCACCATGCGGCATAGGCCGGCGTCTCCAACAGTTCCTCGATTTTCTTCTGTCGTTTGTCGGACGAGGTATCCGCGAGAAATGCCCGCACTTCGTCGGCCGTCGGAAGTGTTGCAGTCAGATCGAGACTGACGCGACGAAGGAATTCCGCGTCGGTACACAGGTCGGATTGCACGACGCCCAACTTTTTCAGTTTCGCCACAACCAGTTCGTCGATCTTAGTCGGCGTCGGAGTCGGCGGATATTTGGCACCGACGAGATCGGTCACGGGGCGAATCACCGGCACCGGAATCACCGCCTTGTCGTAGAAAACGACGAGGTGCGTGTCTCCTTTTTCGGTCGCGGTGACGAGGCCATTCTGGTCAATCTTGGCGACCTGTTCGTCATTAGTTTGGAAACGGCAGAGCGGCGTGACGTCCTCGCTGGAACCGTCGGCCCAGACCGCAATGGCCTTCATCTGCACCGTCTGGCCGGTCTGGCTCAATTCGATTTCGGCGGGAATCACCTGCAGCGACGACAGCTTCTGGGTATCGGACTCCTGCCATTTGGCGCCATCTTCGATCCAGCGGCGGATCACATGGTATTGCCAAGAGTCTTTGTCATAACGCTTGCCACCTTCGTGCATGTCGGCGTCGGTCGGTTTGGCAATGATCATACTTTCCAGCGGTTTGGCGACATCGACGCGAGGACTTTCCTTGTCGAAAAGGGCCGCATGGTCGGCGGAAAAATCGTAGCCAAACAGCGACAAGCGGAATCCGCCGCGCCCTTGAAACGACCCATGGCACGCGCGACCGTTGCAACCCAGCCGGCCGAACAGTGGCACTACGTGCTTCTGGAAATTCGGGACTTCCTGGACATCGGCACTCTGGAATCGGTCGTTAATCGGCCGCGATGCGTCGTCCGCTAGAACGAAACCTGCTGCTGCGATTCCAAACGCCAGAGTCATCACGATTCGTGACACGTTCATCCGCATATCCTTGCTCCTAATCGCTGATTGCTCGTTATCGCTGATTGCTCGTTATCGCTGATTGCCCGTTGTCGCTGGTTGACCGTCATTTAAAAACCGGTCGGACGACGCGATCACTCAGCGATTCATTTCCGGTCTTTTTTCTTGGCCGTGGATTTCACTTTGACTTCGCCACCACGAGCGGCGGAGGTCAATTGTTTCATTTGCTTTTCGATTTCTTCGTCGCGGCGCTGACTGAGCTTATCGAACTGCTCCGCCAGATTCCTCACGCGCTCCGTCAACCGCTCGCGATCCCGCTGTAGCAGCTGCAGCCGCATGTCGTACTCTTCGTTCAACGTCGCCCGTAACTGTTTCTGCAACTCGTCGCTGTTGGCCATCTGCAGGCGGGCGGCCAGCAACTGAGCACGCGACCGAGCTTTCCATAACTTGAGCTCTAAGTCGTAGGTGAGGCTGTCGCGTTCCTGCACTTGTGCGAGCCGTTCGCTCGTCCGAAACAAATCGCGCACGGCCCGATCGTATTCCTTCGGCGTGTTCTCCTTGAGATGGACAAGCAACTCGGCCAATTCGGGATGATGCTGTTTGACGAACGTCATCACCGCGGCTTCGCGTTCCGGAGTAATGCCGGGCAGCGCTTTGGAATTTCCCGGTTTCGAGTTGGCCGGCTTCGAGTTGGCCGGCTTCGAGCTACCAACTTTGGAATTGCCAGGTTTCGGCTTGCCACTCTTGATTGCGGCGGGCTTGTCCGAGCCGGTGCCAAGTGAATCGCGAACTGACGTAGAACTGCCAGCAGAATTGGTATCGCCGACAGGGACCGTCGTGGATTGCGCTGGCAATAAGGCCGCACAGACCAGAGCCAAGCAACAACAGATTTGCAACACCGCGGTTCGCATCGTCAACTACTTAACCTCTCTAATCGACTTCGTCTGGTCTAATCGACTTCTTCTGGGCCAAAAGTAAGTCCCGCCACCGCCGCCAACATCCAGGACGGTGCGGCGATGCCGTCTTCTTCAGAACCGTTTTCGTCGACCGCCGGCCCATCGCCCGCTTCCGACGCGTCATCAGCGGAAGCGTCGGCACGAGCTTGTGCCCAGGCGAGCGCAAGTTCCGGCGATTCACCTGTTTCGTTATTATTGTTCACGGTTTTATTGTTCACAGTTAGATCGTTCACCGCCAAATCGTTGACTGTAGTCAGCTGGTTCGTACCGAATGGTTGAACAAAAACGATAAGCAACAGACAGGCCGCGGCCCCGCAAGCCATCCAAGCCAGACGCCGTGTCCAAACCGCTGCTACAACTCCCGGCCGCGCAGCTCCAGGCCGCGCAGCTCCAGGCCGTGCAGCTCCCGGAGCCTTGATCGTCACGAGCTCGACCGGCCGATCTTCCGCGAATGTGGCGACTTCCGCCAGTTCGACAGCACGAGCGACGGCTTCCCGAGCTTCTTGATCTACGGCCAAACGGTCTTCGAACCCAACCGTTTCTTCCGCGGTCAGCTCGCCAGCGATGTACTGAAACGCCAGCCAATCCAGTTCCAAGCGGTCATTCGTCATCTTCCTGTCCTCATCATCTTCCTGTCGTCATCTTCATCACCGATCCCGGCCCAATCGCATTCGCAGCTTTTCCAGGGCTGCTCGCATCCGAGCCAAGGCGGTTCCCAAGGGAATCGCCAACTCGTCAGCAATCACCGCAAAGGTTTTTTCTTCGTAAATCCGCATCCGTACGATGCGCTGTTGGTCCACGGGCAGTTCGGTAAGTGCCGCACGAACTCGTTCGACCTCTTCAAAGCGGATCAGCGGCTCGTCCGATCCCGCCTCTTCATGCCGCCGCGACCAAGCCGCCCGACGAATCACTCGGTCGCCCGTCGCCTCACGTCGCCGCAGTAACATCGCCTCATTAAATGCCACGCGGAACAACCACGCTTTCCGAGAGGCTTCGCGCACTTCGTGGCCATGTTCAATCATTTTGGCGAATGTGCATTGCAACGCATCATTTGCCAGCTGTCGGTCACGCAAGACACCTACCAAAAACCGCCGCAGCTCTTCTTCATGGTCTAAGAACAACGCCGCCACAACGGCGGGGTCGATCTTACTGACGTCATCGGCAGTCAACGTACCGACTCCTGCCGACCTCGGCTTGAGTGAATGTCACAGAAAAAGATGCGCTTGCTTGGCCGATTATTGTCTGGCCGGGTAAGATTTCGCCACAGACACCACCACTTACGGCCTGCTGCGCGTATGTTTCCGGAGGGGAGGCATTTTATATAAACCATTATGTACTTGCATGTTGCGTAAAATGTCTGTCTCCGGAACGTTCGCCAATGCGATTCCTAACCTAAGAGCTTGGTTTCCAAATCCTGCACCAGTCCCCGCAGCCGGCCAATTTCGGCGCGCAACTCCGCCACCTCCAACTGCAGCTCGTTAAACATGTCCAGCGTCACACCACGGGTTCCAGTCGGAGCGGATGGAGCGGCAACACCCTCAGCCACTTGACGATCGCCAACATAATGATCACCCGCTGCACCCGCTGCCAAAGCCCGACTCTTGAGTTCCGCTAACTCTCGGTCTTTGTATAGGTTGTGGGAAATGATCTGGCCGCGCCCTTCGGGACTCAGTTCAAGTACCAACCCCTTTTGCTTGAGCGACTGGAGGATGGGGCGCAGGGTCTGCAAGTCCGTGATTGGTTCCATCCGAGCGGCCCGGCCCCGTAGTTCACCAATCGTTTGCTCGCCGCGCAATAACAATTCCGCCATCACGGCCAACTCGACCTTGTCGACCGCCAGCCATTCGTACAAACAATGCTTGAACTTGGCGACCCGAGCGGCTCCCTGAACCTC
>CAZFLF010000365.1:0-6731 GCA_964519825.1 uncultured Pirellulaceae bacterium
TAATCTTGCCTCGCTCAAAAACGGTCACGACGGATGGGTGAGCTCGCTCGATGACCCGCTTGGCGGTCTTGATGGACATCGGTGATACCGCGAACATCCTGGCGGCGTCGTCAACCGTGATGGGTGGACAATTTTGTCCGCCCTGAACTCGCCGTTCGTGTTGGTTGGCGCCATTTTTGAGGTTCGCGATGCGGGCCGCGGCAAATGCGCGCTGGCTGGTTGTGAGGTGACGGCGGTGGAGATTCGCGGCCAGCACGAATCCAAGAGGATCGTCGCAACCAGCGAGATTCCTGAAGGTCGGTTCGATCCCGATTTTCTCGCACGCCCTCAGTCGATTTCTGCCGTCCAGCACATGTCCGCTAAACAGCACAATATGGTCACGCAATCCATGCAACTTGATGTCGGCCGCCAGTCCAGCCAACTCCTCGTCTGACATCAGCGGAAAAATGTTGGCGGCGTGATGGATTTTGTAGCGCGCGATTTTCACGACCCCACCAGACGCAACAGCGATTGCTATTGCTTAATGGGTAAACAAGAAACTAGTTACGTGACGACGACCCGCTAAAAACTGCCCGACCCGCGGTTCTCCCCAAACCACAAGCGAACCTGTTGCCGCCAAGAGAGCGATTACAGGCTCTCATTAATTGAGACGTTTTAGACAACGCCATTTAGAAGTGCCGCGAATTGTCTCATACGGCAGAGGGATGTCAACAGAATTCTTGAATTGCAATCCGGAGAAGACCGGGGGACAGCGGCGAAGTTATTTCGTGCCTCGTTCGTCGGGCTGATCGCTCACGCGCCCGTCGATCCTTCTCCCTCGGGCGTGTGGAAGTTTGGTGTCGCTTGCTCCACCAAAGCTACACCTCATTGCCTGTATCCACTTCTACGCAGCCTTCTAAGAATGCCCACTTCAACGACCGAAGGCCGGTCGCATTTTTTCATGACCTACCGCCACGCTCCGTCTTGCGAGCCGTAACGTCGAAAGGACTGAGTATGCCGTACTACGAGCGATCCGAGATCAGGTTGAGCGACGTGTTCAGAACCATGCGCCGATATTGGTGGCGCGGAGTGGTGCCGGCAGTCGCGGTTGCGGCTGCGGTGTGTGCTTATGGCGTGTTCAGGCGGCCAACTTGGGAGGTGTCCCAAGCGGTGACCGTGCGGAATGAAGCAGCCAGCACGTGGAACGCGCCGGGTAAATTCCGCCACGACAACGAAATGAAGATGCTCGTTGAAACCGTGCTTGAAGTCGCCATGAGTCCTAGCGTTCTGAAGGCCACCCTTTCCAAGGTTGGCCCGCCAGTGGACTGGACGTCGACCGGCGTCTGGCCCACTGAAAAAGACGTGGAGTCCCTGCGTCAGGCGGTTACTCTCGCGGCGCCCAATGGCTCGGAATTTGGCAAGACGGAGATCTTTTATCTCAAGGTCAAAGACACCAGTCGATCGCGAGCCTTCAAGATTGTTGGAACCCTGTTTGAACAGATAGACCGCAATCTGGCGAAACTGCGCGACCAGCGAATCCAAGGAACGGTCGCCGAGCTGGACAAGGCTTCCGTACTGGCACGTACCGAATTCGCTGTGTCCAACGAACGTCTCGCGGTCATGGAGCAAGAGATGGGCGGAGATCTGGTGGAACTTCGCCTATTGCATCAGTCGGCGTCGGGCAGCAGCGACCTGCAACGCACCTTTGTTGACGCTCAAAACGAACTACGGCAGCTGCAGCAGGCACACACCGTGTCCGCTGATCTGTTGGCACTGATCAAGACCGCGCAGACGAACCCTCAATCGCTACTTGCCGCGCCGAATGCGCTGCTGGAATCCCAACCCACTGTCAAGCGGCTGAAAGATGGTCTCAGTGACGCCCAACTACGCACTGTGGCGCTGCTGAGTGTCATGACCGAACGGCATCCACGCGTTATCGCGTCGCGGCAAGCGGAGAAGTCCATTCATAGCACCATTGTTGAGGAATTGGCCGTTGCGGCGCGCGGGGTCGAGGCCGAGTCAAATCTGCTATCCGCCCGTATCAAATTGGTGGACGAGCAACTGGGGCAAATGCGCGAGCAACGTGATCGGTTGGCTCGCTTCCGGGCGGAATACTCCAACCTGACGAGTGCGGTCGAGAATCGGCGATCCGTATTGGAGCAGGCGGAACGCAGTTTGGCGGAAGCCAAAGCCAATCAAGCGGCGGCGCAAAGCTGCAGCCTCATTAGCCTGCTCGACGAGCCCGATGGCAAGTCGAAACCCTTGGGGCCGGGACGAACACTCATTGCAGGTGCGGGGGTCTGTGGTGGGTTACTGACGGGGTTGGGATTGTTGTTTTTAACAGCGCCGCTCCCCGCGCCAACCCGATCGTTGACGTCTGGAATCGCGCCCGTTTGGAGCGAAGAGACCAGCAGAGTCTCGATGATCGACAAGAGCCCCGGACTGAAGCGATGCGCGAAGAACGGCAGACTGCGAATGGCGGAGGTCCCGATTCCCGCATCGCAGCCGGATTAAATACTTCGCCGACGGTTCAGTGTTCCTTTCCTATTACGAACGCTTGATTCCATGGTCGCTCTGACTCTGATCGCCGCGCTGGTTGGCCTCATTTGGGGCACGTTGGCCGTGCTGCGCGGATCGCTGGTTGTGGGTTGCCTGGCTTATTTGATCGTGGCAGCTTGTTTTGGTTACGACTTCATGGCGTTCGACCTGGGACCGGTGCCACTGACGCTGGACCGCCTGGCGTTCGGTGGATTGGTCGTTGGCTTTGTCGTTCAGCAACGACTTGGTAGGACCGAGCCGAGACCATTGTGCGGCAGCGATGTGATGCTGGGGTTGTTGTTGGCGTGGCTCGTGGTAAGCACGTTGACGCACGATTTTCGCACGGTCTCGCCAGGCCATGTTTCGCCGTTATGGCGGTTGCTGGCTGGCTACCTGATCCCCGCGTCGGTTTATTGGATGGCTCGACAAGCGCCTCTTACCGAGCGTGGCGTCAAGTTCATTCGGAACGCATTGATCGGCTTTGGGGTGTACCTGGCGGTAACCGGCATTTTGGAAATTTCCCAACAGTGGTCGCTGGTTTTCCCCAAACAGATTGCCAATCCGAATCTCGGCCTACACTTTGGCCGCGCTCGAGGTCCGATGCTCACCTCGGTCAGTTTCGGTCTGTACCTGGCCGTCAGCTTACTAGCGGGTTGGGTCGCGTGGCCCCAGCTGCGACGGCTGCCGCAGTTGCTCCTGTTGATGGCATGTCCGCTGGCCATCGCAGGCCTGTACTTCAGCTATACGCGTAGCGTTTGGCTGGGCGCCGCGTTTGGCTTGGTAATCGTCTTGAGTGTGACGCTACGAGGTAGGGTCCGGAATGTAGTACTGGGTACTGTCGTCTCGGCCTGTCTGTTGATAACGGTCACAAATCTCCACAGCGTTGTGAACTTTCAACGCGAGACTTCCGCCAGCGAAACTCGCGACTCCACGCAGATGCGCGGCAGCTTTACGTATGTCTCATGGCGGATGTTTCAGCAGCAGCCCTTGCTTGGTCATGGCTTTGGTCATTTCCGAGAGGCCAAGTGGCCGTTTCTGTTCGACCGCACGACCGAGTTCAATCTGCAGTCGATTCGTATCTTGGTGCATCACAACACGCTGCTCAGTCTGTTGACCGAGACAGGCATGATCGGGCTGAGCCTGTTTCTCGCCGTATGCGTGGGTTGGATGCGCAACGCTTCGCAACTCTGGCGTTGCCCGTTCTCACCGCGGTGGGGACGTGGCCATGCCGAGCTGTTTATGGCGGCGTTTGGTGTCTACACCTGTCAGCTCTTATTCCACGAGCTCTCGTTCTCGACGTTGGACAACTCTTTGCTGTTCTTCCTCGCGGGAGTAACGGTCGCGTTGCGCCAGTCGGTGGTGGGCGTCCGGGGAACATTACCGGTGCCTTCCGTTCATTCGGTTCCGCAACGCGTTGAATTTGCGCACTCCGAACCGCTGTTGCCGCTGGGAGTCTAACCATCCTTCATTCCAGTTTTTGACTTGCGAGTATCCACACCATGAGCCAATCAACCTTGAGCACTCGGCAGTCCGATCGCGTTGAAGCATCCGAGTCTTCGTACGACACGCCAGGACCGGTAGCTTGCGCAATTCGACCGAGCGTCGCGCGTTACTCGGAGAGTCCACCCAACGCGACTGTTGCACCAGCCAGGCTGCAGCGTGTCCCGCTGGAGACATTGTCGATTCTTCCTGCGGGCAACCAATCTCGCGTTTACCAGTTTCTCAAACGAACGATGGACATCGGGGGGTCCTTGCTGCTATTGGCAATCCTCTCGCCGATTCTGCTCACCACACTATTGGTGCTGCTGGTGACCACGAGGGGACGGCCGGTTTTTGTCCAAGAGCGGGTCGGGTTCTGTGGCCGGCCCTTTCGCATGTTCAAGTTCCGGACAATGGTCATGGGAGCAGCATCGCTCAAGAACTTGGTCGTCAATCAACATGACGGCCCGATTTTCAAGAACTCCGCCGATCCCCGCATAACCCGCATCGGGCGTTTCCTTCGATCCACGAGCATTGATGAGCTGCCCCAACTTTTCAACGTACTGCTCGGGCAAATGTCGCTGGTCGGGCCCAGGCCACCTCTAGCCGACGAAGTCGCTCAATACGCGCCGTGGCAACGCCAGAGGCTGTCCATCAAGCCGGGACTCACTTGCCTGTGGCAGGTCGCCGGGCGCAGCGAGATCGGGTTTGAGGAGTGGATGCACATGGACGTCTGGTACGTCAATCATCAAGGGCTGCTCACCGATTTGCAGTTGCTGTGCCGCACGCCGTGGAGCGTGCTCAACCGCCGCGGGGCTTACTAGCACTTTCACGCGCCAAGGGTCATTTCACGTGGTTAGCTCTCCTAAGCTTAACTCTGCCGCCATGCCGATACGCGTCTTGCACGTCATCAACGGCGAAGACTACTCCGGCGCCGAGCGGGTGCAGGACCAATTGGCTTTGAGCCTAGGCACGTGGGGCTACCAGGTGGGCTTTGCGTGTCTGGTGCCGGGACAGTTTGCCGCAGTGCGCCAATCGCAACAGGCGCCGCTGTATGAGACACCGATGCATTCGCGCTTCGATCTGCGCCCGATTACGCAATTGGCGAAGCTGATTCGTCGAGAAGGTTTTGCGCTGGTTCATACCCACTCAGTGCGCGCAGCGCTCGTGGGTCGACCGGCCGCCGCGCTGGCGGGCGTCCCAGTGATTCATCACATGCACTGTCAAACCTCGACAGAAGTGCAGCGGGTTTGGTCAAGCCAGTTTCAGGCCGTGCTTGAGCGCGTGGCGCTGATTGGCGCCGCCGGTATCGTGGCCGTTTCGGAGACTCAGCGCGAATACCTGCTACGCAGCGGCTACGCAGCGCAGAAGATCTGGCTGGTTCCCAACGGCGTCCCGACTTGCGGCGATTTGCCCCCCAGGCGCGACACTCGCGACGGCTGGGTCTTAGGCGCGCTGGCCATGTTCCGGCCGCGCAAAGGGACCGAATCCCTGCTCGAGGCACTCGCCATTCTTCGCTCACAGGGCCTGCCGGTGCGGTTGCGCGCCGTCGGAAGGTTCCAGTCGGCCGATTACGAACGGCAAGTTCGTCAGCACGCCGCTCGGTTAGGTTTGGAGTCAGCCATCGATTGGGTCGGCTTCCAAAGAAATGTGGGGGCCGAATTGGCCCGCATGGATTGCTTCATCTTGCCCAGCCTGGTGGCCGAAGCCATGCCCATGTCGGTGCTCGAAGCGATGGCCGCCGGTGTGGTCGTCGTCGGCACGTGCGTTGACGGCATCACCGATCTGGTTCGCGATGGCGAGACCGGGTTGATCGTCGCACCAAACGACCCGCAAGACATTGCCCGGGTGCTCGCCAAGCTGATCCATGGCGAGGTCGATGCCCAAGCATTGCGCACCGCCGCACATCGGCGTCAACTCGAACGATACTCCGACCGGAGTATGGCCGCTGGAATTGCCCGCGTGTACCAGGCAGTGCTGTGCGCTTCCTATTCCAAACCCGTCGAGGAGGTTGTATGCGAATTGCCATGATTGGTCAAAAAGGGATCCCGGCGCGGCTAGGCGGAATCGAGCAGGTTGTCGACATGCTCAGTCAGCATCTGACGGCGCGCGGCCACGACGTTTTGGTGTATTGCCGGCATTCGTATTTGGGGCGAGACGACCGGACCTCGCACGTGAATCGGCTGCACCGCATTTTCCGACCGAGCATTCCGACCAAACACCTCGACGCCATCACGCACACATTGATGAGCACAATCGATATCGCGCTGCGCCGCGCCGATGTGGTGCATTACCACGCCATTGGTCCAGCGGCACTCGCACCGTTAGCCCGGCTGGCCCAGTTTCCTGTGGTCGTCACGGTTCATGGACTCGATTGGCAACGGGCCAAGTGGGGTTGGTTCGCGCGACAGTGTCTTCGGCTGTGCGAGTACATCGCGTCGGCTTCTGCCAACAAGCTGCTAGTCGTTTCGCCAACGTTATGCGAGCACTACGCCCGTCAGTTTGGCGTTGCTACCCAGTTCATTCCCAATGGCGTGGTCCCTGTCAAGTTCAAACCGGCGGAGCGCATCTTGCAGCTTGGTCTCGAGCCCAAACGGTACCTCCTCGCGGTGGCTCGCCTCGTGCCTGAGAAAGGGCTGCACTATCTGATTGAAGCCTTTGCTCGCATCCCTCACGACGTGAAGTTGGTGATCGCCGGTGGCGGTGGGCTGGACGATAGCTACGAAAGGACCTTG
>CAZFLF010000366.1:0-6725 GCA_964519825.1 uncultured Pirellulaceae bacterium
CGTTCCTCCGACAAGCTGCACCGCGGTCGGTGGCCGCCAGGTTCCCTCCGAAGGTGGCGACATCTACGACCACGTCGAGATTAATTATCTGTGGGATAACGACGCGCGCGGATTCCTGTCGCAACGACAGATTCCCGGCTGCCATAACGAAAACTCCCTGTATGTTCTCGGCACGAAGGGGACCGCCCTGATTAGTGGCCGAGGCGCGCTCATTAACGACCTCTCCGGCAAGACCGTTTGGAAATTCTCGGGTCAAGCGAACAGCATGTACCAAGCCGAGCACGATGAGTTCTTCGCTTCGATCCGTTCCGGCAAGTACATCAACGATGGTGACCGCATGGCCAAGAGTACGATGGCCGGAATCATGGGACGCATGGCCGGCTACACCGGCCAAGAAGTCACTTGGGACATGGCACTGAACTCGCAACTGAATCTGGTGCCGGATCTGTCGCAAGGCTGGAACTCCAAAGTCGAATTCCGTCCGATCCCGCGTCCGGGAATCACGCAGTTTGTGTAACCCCTCGAAGGGGTTATAAGTTAGGGCTTAAATATTAGGGTTAGGAGTTAGAAGTCATGGGCAAGTCGGAGACATTTGTGTGATCTTCACTAACCTCTAACCCCTTCGTGAAGGTGAACCATGAATCAACCAACTGACCCGATTCCACAACCGAATTCCGAACCTCCGGTGCCCGACGCCGAAGCCGCGGCGGATGCGGAATTGGCCGCACTACAATCGCATATGCTTCAACTGGAGGCGCAAGGACAGAACGGCGCAAATTGGTTCTATTGGGTCGCGGGGTTATCATTGGTTAATTCAGTGATTGCCATAGTAGGTGGTGGTATCGCGTTTGTGGTTGGGATGGGAGTGACCGAAATCGTGGACGTTAGGGCGGCAGTTTTCGCTGCGGAACGGCCCGATATGGCGACGGTAGCGAAAGTTGGCGCGTTTGGGTTTTCTCTGATCGCTTCCGCAATTGTGGCGGGATTTGGCTGGCTATCGAACAAACGCTTGATTCCCATCTTTGCGCTAGGGATGTTGCTGTATGCTCTTGATGGGGTAATTTTCGTGCTGGACCAACAATGGATGTGCGTGGCATTTCATGGGTTTGCGTTGTTCAGCATGTGGCAGGGACTCAACGCCTACCGGCAGCTCAGCGCGATCTTGCGAACCCAACCGGCATTGAGTTAGGCGCAATCTGGGCTGCGCGAAATCAACGTTCTTGACCGGGAAGCGTTAATCAGTTTTTGTTCCGCCCGATTGCGCCACGCCCGCCTGGATTGGTCCATTCGTTCGGCGGCGATTTATCCCGAAGTCATCTGAAGCTATCAGTCATTGGACGACACGTTCAATCGAACCGGATTTCACTTTGATGACCGGACTAGCGCGGAAACCGATCGGCGGATTGGCATAATAGTACAGCGGCTGCTGGTTCAAGACGACGCCGGAAGTCGCTGGCGTCGCGCCAGAAATGACGATGCCCGAGCCGCCGACGATGCTGCCATTGATCGTCGAGTATTTTGATACTGTCAAATTGGCCGATGAGTACACGACTCCAGTAACTTGCGACGGATAGCTGTCGGTCAGGTCGGTGTCAGTGGATCCTGCGTACGGGCTGCCGCTGGGATTGAAATTCATATTGGCCAAGGCTTCGCTGAGACTTGCGGAATTCAGTCCCAGTTCTAGCGCCCCGTTCGCGATCAGAGCGGGCATGTTGGGTGAACTTGGGTTCGTGCTCCACACGACTGGCGGTTCCCAACAGACGGAGCCTTCGATCCGCGAACCGGCTCCCGGGTTTAAAATGACGAGAGTTCCCGCGATTCGCGCATCGCGAATGTTGATCTTGTTACTGGCGCAGGTCAAAACGTATACGCCGTCAGAATTCAACACGCCGGTAAACGGATTGCTTTGCGAGCTGAGCAGTTGGCGATGGACCACGTAAGTATTGGCTTCGGCCGACGTTTCCCGAATCGAAACGTCGTCCGTGTAAAACGGCGTTAGTCCAAGCAAATCATTGCTTTGGACAAAAACATAGGCATTAAGCAGGTCTCCGGTCCAACTAAGAGTGGTTGTGAAGGTCATGTCTTCCCATTGATCGTAATTGACGCTGTACCAGCCCGAGGTAAAGGAAGTATCTCCCACGGAAGTTTGCACCAAGACGTGCAAGCGATAGCCGTTTAAAGACAGCAGATTCTTGTCGAGCACCGAGCCTGACACGGTGTACTGAACGTTTTGTGCGACTTTCGCCGTGATGTCTTGCTGGAGGTAGCCATCTCCGAGGAGCGTTCGATTGGTGATATGGAAGGAACGGCTCCCTGACCGTTCCTCGCTCGGGGTTGTGCTGGCCGAGCAACTGCTGGTCGTCCACGGGCTGACCGCGCCCGTTTCGGCGCCAGGGTTCGTGATATAGTTTCGGTCCCAGAGCGGCAAGGCGGTGGCGAGGATGCTTGTCCCCATCGTCTGGTAATAATTTACGGTCGATGGGGCATCTGGCATTTGGCGCGCGGCCACACCGTTGGTGGTCGTCCCAAAGACCTGCGCACCGCCGGAAATCGCGACGGTTCCCACTGCTTCGCAGTTCGCGTACACCTGAGATGAGACCCCAGGAGTGACGTTCGCATTGGAGGACAGCGGTGCGCCAGAACTGGTCACGGTGACATTCGTCATTTCCAAATCTTGTACGGAATGTGCCGCACTTTGCAGGCACGACAGACCGGGCTGTTCAAACTCGACGCGGGCGGCGAGCGACTGAACGCAATCACCTTCCTTCCCAATGGCCGTAATGATCACTGGGTCGAGTTCGCCGACAAGCAGGTTTCCGTCCGAGGGATCGGTACCTGTGAAAGAGTAATAGCCAGTCCCAATTGGCTGGTCGGATGCCCAAGTTCCACTATTGAGCTTCGCTCGCCACGTCGCGTCGTTGCGGATGCGATAGCGGGCGACTTGCAGCGAGCTGGCGGCGTGGAGTTGGGCCTGGCGGGCTACATTGGCGTCGGTCGCTTGGCGTCGCTGCACACGAACAGTTGACAGGGCGGCGATGGCCAATGCCGCGACAATCATGGTCGTGGCAAGAGTCACCACGTAGATCGTCCCGCGTCGCGTGTGTGGCCGTCCGGATCGCAACGGCTCAGGCAATCGGAAAATCATTTTGTCACCACGCCCACCAGTTTTGAGACGATCATCGTGCCGCGCAGAACGCTAACGGTGATCTGTTTGACGTCAGCAGACGGACTACCGCCTCCACCGTCACCCAGTTGATCGGGATTGGCGAGTGCGACTTGAACGGTGGTGGTAAGTTCCGCGCTATTCGGAATGGCTGCCCCTGACTTCGTTTGCGGAGCCGAACTCCAGTTGAGATAGTCATCGACATCGTCAAAATTGAGACGAGTGGCGGGTGCTGTGGTTTCGCCTGACTCAGGTCCTGAGACCGGCGTTTGGTTCGGGTCTGCAAACGGCAGCTCCAGGATTTCTGCCATCAGTCCACTGGCGATGAGCCGGGCCCTCAGTTGATCGTTGTTGGATATTTGTCCGCGTGTGGCGAATCCAGCGAGGTTAAGCGATGCGGCCAGCACCAATCCTGCAATCAGCGCCGACATCGCCACCTCGACCTGCGAAAACCCTAAGCGAACGCGACGAAGATTGGTCGATTTGCGAGTCACGCGAAGTTGCAGTGCAATGATGAACGGCATCATGGCCGCGGCCTCCCGATCAGTTCAACCCGCGTCTGGACGACTGGTCCGGTCAGAGAGGTTGTCCGCAGCGCGACGTCAATGGAAGCAAGTACTTGAGTCCCAGTCGCCCAGTCTAGCGCCCTTTGCCACAGCGTCAGTCCGTTCGCATTCAATGACGCAGGATCAATTCCGTCTCCACCCCACGGTACGACAATACGGGGACCCGCTGCACGAGAACTGTCTGTCAGCATGCCGCCTGTATCGAGAATGGCAATATTCGGGTATTGGTCCCCATTTTTCTCCGTGGCATACACCTTCAGCCCTGCGGCGTAGGTCGGAGAGAGACATTGCAAGAAAGAGGAGGCAGTTAGAATCGTCAGCGTTTGGTTAGAAAATGGTGAGGTGATGTAGTGCGTGTTATCGATTATCCGGATTTGCGTTTCGGTGGTTTGGGAGCCGTCTGCGGTCGTTAATCCATACGGAACGGCGACGAGAGCTTCCTCGAGAATAGTCCCCTTCGGAGTGCTCTTCAGTTTTGTGTCTAGATCTTCGGACTGCACCGAGGTGGAGACGTAGATGACATCGGCGGATGCGGCCGCAACTTCCAGTTCCGTCTGTGTCGTCGTGGAGACCGTTGTCTTCCGAATGACTGCATAGCCCCAGCCCTGCATCGTTTGGACTCTCAGGTTGTCATAGCCAGCTTCGTTTCCCGATACGTTGCCTTGGATGAACAAGACCCGTTTGTTGCTGGGCGCGGGCTGGATCGTATATCCGAGCGCAAAGTCGTAAACGCTCGTCACCACTGTCGCCTCCACGCCGTTGTAGGTCCGCGTAATCGAGCCGCCAGGAATGCCGTCCCAGGCATAGCCGATGGCTTCGTCGGCTGAATCCACGTCGGTACTCCGGTCGTCGACGGTGAAAGAGATCGAGGTAGCTGTCCGACCTCGGATTCCCTTTGCGGTCCTCAGTTCCGCGGCAATTTCATCCAGCGTCAATCCCGCAGCCGTGGCGAGATTCGCGGCGCTGTTCGGCGCCGCAGCTTGGCTGGCGATAAAGATTGCCGACGTCAACCCGGCAACGAGGGTCATCGTGGAAGCCGTGCTAACAACCAATTCCAGCAGCGTTATTCCACGGCGCTGATTGGATGAACAGCACGAGGATCCATGGCGGCAGATCATTGAATGCTGACCTTTCCGCCACTCGTTTCCACGGAAATGGTGCGCTGATAGTTCCCCGCTTCCACCACGATCGTGGCGGCGCTGTCCGGTGTGCCGAAGCCGTCAAAGCCCAACATGCCGTCACCGCCACAATCCACGGAATAAAGATTGGCGTGGTAGGGCGGGTGGTTCAGCACGATAACGTAACTATCACCCGGATGGTCCAGGTTCGGCACGTCAACGGACTCATATGAGTGAGTCGAAATATCAAAAGTGATCGACTTGGTAGCGCCGGTCTTCTGGGCCTGTTGCCGCAGGAATTCCAAGTCCACCTTGATTCGTCGAGCCGCCGCGTCAGCATTAATCCGAGATGTGGCGTCCATGTACTGTGGAACCGCAGCCGCCGATAGGATTCCGATGATCAATACAACCACCACCAACTCCGCGAGAGTGAAGGCGCGGCGAGGACCTGTACGGCGGAAGATGCGGACCGTAGCGATCATGACGAGCGTAGAGGCTCATGTTTTTAAGAAGAATGGAAGCCACTCGGCGCGCACCGATCCCACTCGGCTGCGCTCCAGAGAAAACATAGCTTATGCTTGACAAATGTTTGCCATTGACCCGCGCTCCCTAGCGACATTTCGAATTGGAATCGCAGTCTTACTCCTGTGCGATCTGTTTTGTCGCGCGTGGGATATACAGGCGTTCTACACTGACGAGGGACTGCTCCCACGAACCGTCCGCATGGAGATGTTGGGTTACGGTGACCCGCTCGGCTTTCAGCACCAATGGTCCATTCACTTGCTTAACGGACAGGCGTGGTCGCAAGCGCTGTTGATGGGAGTCGCAGCGTGGTTTGCGGTATGGCTGCTCGTGGGCTATCGCACGCGATTGGCGGCCGTAGCGAGTTGGCTGTTGGTGTTATCGCTCAACGACCGAAATACTCTCGTGTTGGATGCCGGGGACTCGGTCTTGTGTTCGATGCTGTTTTGGTCGTTGTTTCTGCCCCTCGGCATTTGCTGGAGTGTCGACCGCGCACTCCAAACGCCGTCGAGCGTGAAACAGGGGCCGATTACGTCGATTCCGTCCGCCGTGGTATTGCTGCAGTTGGCAGTGATGTATTTGTCGGCTGCGGCGTTCAAATGGAATGATGTATGGACCCGTGAATTCTCGGCAGTGTATTACGTCTTGCACGGCGACACCTTCGTCACGCAGTGGGGACTCTTGCTCCGTCAATATCCCACGTTGATGCAATGGTTAACCGGCGCCACAGTCGTGTTGGAATTCTGTGGACCGTTGGTGGCATTTTCACCTTGGGCGAATCACTGGTGTCGTGGGCTAGCTATTGCGGCTTTCACGTTGTTTCACATCGGGCTGTCATTGACGATCACACTCGGTTTATTTCCCTGGGTTTGCATTACAGCTTGGCTGCTGTTTGTGCCGACGCCGTTTTGGGATTGGCTCGGGCATTTCAACTTTGTCCAGCGAGTCGGTGAGCGCATCCGGGAATGGATCAGCGACGCAGTCCGATTTTTGCCTGGGAATTGGGGGACCGCTGAGGGATGGCGAGCAGAACAACCTCGCAGTCACTCCCCGTGGTGGCGACAAGTGGGCGTTGGGCTTTTGTTCCTATACATCGTGATCTGGAACGTTCGCGAGATCCTGGGCCCAACCTGGGGAAATCGCATCCTGCCAAATCGCTTTAACGGTTTGGCCTGCGCGCTCGGATTGACGCAGAACTGGGCGATGTTCGCGCCCATCCCGCGAATCGAGGATGGCTGGCTCGTGATGAAAGGCACGCTGCGCGACGGTTCAGAAGTGAATCTATGGGAGCCGGGCCGCCCGTTGCCGTGGGACAAGCCGCGACTGGTCAGCGCAATGTTTCCGTCATCGCGGTGG
>CAZFLF010000367.1:0-6716 GCA_964519825.1 uncultured Pirellulaceae bacterium
CGAGACGCGCGGCCCATTGTCGCCGACCAAGTCGCAATACGAGGGCTCGCGTCTCGGAGAGACGCGGCCACGAATGTCCGAGACGCGAGCCCCAGCGACGCAACCGGCCAAGGAAATGTGGTTCGGACTCATGGGAAGCTATTCATTCGACGTATAAAAACGCGTTCACGTTGAACATCACAAGTGCAAATTCTTTTAATGGCTGTGCCGGGAGGAACGCCAGCGAACTCTCCGCCTCGTGCGGCGAAGGGAGCCGGCCGACAGCCAACTCAAAGGCCAAGTCGACTTGGCGACGTGGATCGCTGCCGGCATCGCGTTGAAGTCGTTCGGCGAACGCCCCCGCCAGGTCGTTGGCCAGTTCGCCGTTCAACAACTCCAACGCCTGGGGCGCGTGCGTGCTTGACTCGCGCCGTGAGCAACTAATCTGCAGGTCGGGTTGATCGAACACTTCCAAGTACGGCAACCGTAGGTTGCGTTTGGCAATCAAATAAATCGACCGGCGGTCGTGCTCGCGGTGATCCTTGGTCACTTCCCATTGCTGGGGCGCGTAGAGCAGATCGACCAATTCCTGTTTCACTGGCGGCATAATGCTCGGGCCGCCGAAACGGGGATTGAGCCGGCCCGAGACCATCAGCATCGTGTCGCGTAATTGTTCAGCCGTCATGCGTCGGCGGTTGAACCGCCACAGCAGGCGATTGAGGGGATCGACTTGGCGTGCGACCGCGTCGTCTTCCGCGCGCGAAGCCTGACGGTACGCTCCGCTGGTCAGGATCAACCGATGAAGATGTTTGAGTTGCCAACCTCCGGCGATCAGTTCATTGGCCAGATAGTCGAGCAGTTCCGGATGGCTCGGCACTCCTCCGTTCGCTCCAAAATCGTTCGGCGTATCGACCAGGCCACGGCCGAAATGATAATGCCATAGCCGGTTGGCGATGACGCGCGCAGTCAGCGGATGGCTGGGATCGGCAATCCAGCGTGCCAACATTGATTTCGGCGCCGCGACGTCAGAAGCGAACTCGGCCGCATCGTCGGGGAGCAAGACGCCCAAGAACCGCGGACCAACTCGTTCTAGCGGTCGTTCGGTGAGTCCGCGTTGCAGCACGTGAATCGGCGTCCGGTTGGCGCCATCGTTCTTGACGCTTGAAATTGTGGGGAGCGGTGGCGGAATCCGCTTTTCGGCATCTTTGAGCCGCGCCACGAGCTGTGCCCGATTGCTCCCGTCCGTGTCGTTCAGCGCTTCCCGAATTTTCTTGATTTCGCCTTGGACTTCCGTGTTCAAGTGATTCCAGGCATTGACCTCGGTTTGCGTGCCCAGCTGGATGTCATGTTCCTGCGTGGCTGCCAAAAACGCCTGCAGTTGGTAATAGTCCTTCTGATGCACGGGGTCGAACATGTGGTCGTGGCAACGGGCACATCCCACCGTCAATCCGAGAAAAACCAAACCGACGGAGTCGGTCATTTCGGTGAGCACTTCGTTGCGACTGAAAGCCACATCCGTGTTTCCCGCATTGCGTCGCACCGGACCCAATCGATAGAAACCCGACGCTACCAGCGTCTCGTCATCTGGCTGGTCGAGTTCGTCCCCGGCCAACTGCTCTAAAACAAAACGATCGTAAGACTTGTCCGCATTGAGGCTGCGCACTACGTAATCGCGATAACGCCAAGCCCCAGCCCGATGACGATCGTATTCAAAGCCCTCGGTTTCCGCGTATCGCACCACATCGAGCCAGTGCTGTCCCCATTGTTCGCCATAATGCGGACTCGCCAGCAATCGGTCCACGAGTCGCTCGTAAGCGTCGGCCGCGGGGTCGGTCACAAAGCTGGCCACTTCCTCGGGCGTGGGCGGGAGTCCCGTCAGCTGCAGATGCAACCGACGCACGATCACCGCCCGGTCCGCCTCAGTCGTCGGCCGTAACCCCGCTTTGCGCAATTGCTGCAGAATGAACGCATCAATCGGAGTGCGAATCCAATCGCGAGCGCTGGAGTCGGAAAACCGCGGGATATCCGGTCGCATTCTCGGTTGCAACGACCAGTGCCCACGCTCTTCGGCACTGTACTCCGCCGACGAAACCGGACCGCCCGGCAACGGTAGAAGGATGCTGGTGCTTAGGATCAGGAGGAGTCGACTCACAATACGTTTCACCTTGCACGCCTCCGTATAGACGCCGCCGTATTCGAACAGGCTATTCGCCAGTCGTTCGTCAGTCCATCGGCTCGTCAGCAATCATCGAGTAGCACACGGCGTCATGCGAACGATCGCGCAGCCATAACCGGCTGCGGAGAATTCCTTCACAAACCGCTCCGGCACGTTCGGCGACGCGCTGGCTGGGATAGTTGTCGACGTCAACCAGGATTTCGATCCGCCGCAAGTTCAACTCTCCCAGCCCGAACGCGGCGATTAACCGAGTCGCGGACGTGGCATAACCGTTCCCGACACAAGTCTTTCGCAGCCAGTAACCGAGGTTCGCCACATAATGGATGCGATTGAATTGGTTGAGGCCACACATCCCGGCGAACCTACGTTCCTTGTCCCGGATCGTGAAGGAATACTCTTCGCTGGCGTTCCACGATTCGATCTGTTTGGCGACATAGGCTTCCGTTTCCTGAATCGAGTAATCCGCATGGCACCAGGGCATCCACGGCATCAGATGCTCGATCGATTCCCGGGCAGCTTGATAGATGTCGGGAATGTCTCCAATTCCCACGCGGCTCAATGTCAGGGATTCGCTGTGCAGCACTTCGTTCATGGCATTTATTCGTTTAACCGCAAGCCGCAGGCGTGCGCTGTGATCTGCGGATCGCAGTCAAAAGCCACTCACAGCGCACGCCTGCGGCTTGCGGTTAAACGACGGATTTACGCAGTTTCCGCGGCGGCGATGTCGATCACGTCGACGTGAGAGGAAACCGGCAACACGAAGACCTTGCCGTCCCCCATGCGTCCCGTGCGGGCCACCGAAATGATCTTCCTTACGATCTCTTCCACGCGTGCGTCGTCGACCCAGAGTGCGATCTCAACCTTGGGGAGAAACGCCGTCGAGTATTCACTGTCGCCGTACTCGTCGAGATAGCTCTTTTGCCGGCCGTAGCCTTTCACTTCACGCACGTTTAAGGCTTCCAGCGGCGCGCGTTTAAGGCTTTCCAAGACCTTCTCGGCTAGAAACGGACGGATGATGGTTACGATCTGTTTCACGGTGCGACTAAGGGGGTCGGGAGTTTTTTTTGGGCAGTTGAATCGTTTAACCGCAAGCCGCAGGCGAGCGCGTTTGGGCGGAGTCGAACACTGTTCAACGCGCTCGCCTGCGGCTTGCGGTTAAACGATCCGACCCCGTTTTTTCCTAGCTGAAAAAGTTCTCCCCGAACAGATTTACTTTGGGGCAGCTTTCGACTTCGATGTCGCCAAAGACCTTCGTCATACAGGCCAAACGCATGTTCTCTTCATGCCCGACGTAGGCGAGGATCGGAATCGGATCGGGAACCGGGGTGGGAAGGGGCGTTTTGAACTTCACCCATTCCCGCTTCGTCAGTTTATTGGTGTTCTCAATTCCCTTGGTAATCAACACGCGGCAGGTGCCGCACATGCCAAAGCCATGACAGTTCCCGATGGTTCGTACAAAGGCGTCCCCAAAGCCGTTGACGCCGCAGTTCAAAGGGATTCCTGCCTTGAGGGCCTCCGTCCGTAACACGGCGCCTTCCGGGACTTCAATTTCTTTCTTTTCCTTGACAAATTTAACCAGGGGCATACCAGTTTCTCTCAGAATTGCAGTCGAGCAGAACAGGGAGCCGATAAGGAAAGGGCGTATAGTAGCCCCATCGGCCGGCAAAATCTACCGCACCGGAAATGAGGCGCTAAGAGGAGGTTACTTACAATCTACACGTCAGCGTTGTTATCTTGTGCCACGATGGCCGAGTGCACTGCTCCCTGTACCACGGAGAAAGCCACCCATGGAAAATCGCACCAAGTTTCAAGAAAAGACCATTCGCCGTTACTACAACAATCGGGACGAAATCGCCGTCCAGCGATTGCAAGAGTTGGTCACTGATTTATACCTATCGGAAGGCAAGAAGCGGGCACAGCATTGGAAGAACGCGATCACGCACTTAGAAGCCCTCAAAGTGCCGGCTAAACAGATCGAACACCTGGTCAAGTCCGATAAGCCGGAACTCGTCGCTCAGTTCCTTCAGACCCTCGCGAAGAAATAGATGAGAAGCACTTGGACGTTTCTGACCGCCGGGCAATTGACGTTTGGCCCGGGCGGAGCGGCCCAGATTGGTGAAATTGCCTCACGTCGCCGTCTCACGCGCGTACTCGTCATTACCGACAAAGTGCTGCAATCGCTGGGATTGGTCGAGAGTATCACGCAGCCATTGGCCAAGGCCGGAATCACCTACGATGTCTTCGATGGCGGCGAGCCGGAACCGAGCGTCAACGCGGCGCTGCGGGCTTGCGAACATGCCCGGCAATTCCGGCCCGAGGCGCTTGTCGGTTTGGGCGGTGGCAGCAATATGGATTTGACGAAACTGGCCGCGGTGCTCTTCACACACGGTGGTCAGCCGGCCGATTACTTTGGCTTCGATCGTGTGCCGGGACCGGTGCTCCCATTGATTTGCGTGCCGACTACGGCGGGAACTGGTAGCGAAGTCTCGCATGCCGCCGTGCTGACCGATACCGCCAACAAAATCAAAGTCAGCACGCTCAGCAATTATCTGCGGCCGGCGGTGGCACTCGTCGATCCGCAATTGACTTACGCATGCCCGAAGCACATCACTGCGGACAGCGGCATCGACGCGCTGACTCATGCGATCGAAGCCTATACGGCGACGGATTACGATCAGCTTGCTTTCCCCGGCGGAACGTCGGGTGGCTACGAAGGTCGGTTCTTGTTGGGCACAGGCATCGCGGAACAAGCCATTACGCTGATCGGGAAGAACCTGGTCACCGTCGTGAACGAGCCGGGCAATTGCGCGGCGCGCGATGCCATGTCGCTGGCCGCAACCTTGGCGGGGATCGCCTTTTCCAACTGCGGCGTCGCGCTTGTGCATGCACTCGAGTACCCGATGGGCGGATCGTTGCACTGTTCGCACGGCGCTGGCAACGGTCTGTTGTTGCCGCATGTGATGCGATTCAATCTGCCGACCCGGGTCTCGGCCTTCGCTCGCATCGCCCACTTGCTGGGAGAGAACACGGCCGGGTTGACGGAGCATGCTGCTGCGGAGTTAGCCATTACCGCCGTCGATCGCATTCGGGAGGCGATCGGTGTGCCGGGGCGAATCCGTGACCTCGGCGGGCGCGAGCAGCAGTTGGCCGAGTTTGCGGAAAAGGCCTTTCAAATCAAGCGGCTATTATCTGTCAACCCGCGGCAGGCTTCTCTCGATGACTTGCTCGGAATTCTTAGCGAGGCGTTCTAGGGACGGGTCACGCCAAGATCTCGTGCACCACCCGTCCTTCGACATCCGTCAGCCGGTAGTCGCGGCCCTGGAAGCGGTAGGTTAGTTCCTCGTGGTCAAACCCGAGCAGATGCAGAATGGTGGCATGCAGGTCGTGCACGTGAACTTTGCCCTCAATCACGCCGAAGCCGAGTTCGTCCGTCGCGCCGTGGATAAAATTCCGTTTCACACCACCCCCCGCCACCCACAATGTAAAGGCGTCGACGTGATGATCGCGGCCGACGGTGTCGCGAGCTTCCCCCATCGGAGTCCGCCCGAATTCTCCCCCCCAAATCACCAGCGTGTCTTCCAACAATCCGCGTTCTTTGAGATCCAAGATTAGCGCCGCGGCCGGTTGATCGGCTTGAGCGACCACCTTCTCGAAGTCGGCGTTCAAGTTCTCGCCGGGACCCCCGTGGCTGTCCCAATTGGTGTGATAAAGCTGGACGAATCGCACGCCCCGTTCGATCAGCCGCCGCGCCAGAATGCAGTTCACCGCAAACGACGGCTCACCTGGCTTAGCGCCATAGCTCGCCAAGGTCGACGCCGATTCGTGCGACAGATCCATCAAGTCTGGGGCGCTCGCCTGCATCCGATACGCCATCTCGTAGGAATTGATTCGAGTCAGGATTTCGGGATCACCGGTTTCGTCGAGGCGCGTCCGATTGAGGGCCGTCACGGTGTCGAAGAAGTCGCGTTCGCGTTCCCGGTTCAACCCCAGCGGACTGTGGAGATGAAGGATCGGGTCCCCTTGGCCGCGGAACGGCACGCCTTGGAACGAAGTCGGCAGGAAACCGCTACTCCACAGCGACGCACCCGCTCGCGGGCCGCGCGGACCACTTTGCAGCACGACGAACCCGGGCAGATCGTTGGCTGGACTGCCAAGACCATACGTCACCCACGAACCCATACTCGGCCGACCGGGTGCCTGGAAGCCGGTGTTCATGAACAACTTCGCTGGGCCGTGATTAAACACGTCAGTGTTCAAGCCGCGCAGCCAACAAACCTCGTCGACGATCTTTCGATGATGGGGGAGTAGTTCACTCAGGGTCATCCCGCATTCGCCGTACTGGGCGAACTTGCGTTGATTGCCGAGCAACTTCTCGGTCCCTTTCAGGAACGCAAATCGTCGCCCGGCGAGCAGACTCGGCGGAGGGGGTTGGCCCGTCAACTCGCGCAACTTCGGCTTGTCTTCAAATAATTCGAGCTGGCTTGGACCCCCCGCCATGAACAAATAGATCACACGCTTGGCGCGTGGCGCAAAGGTGGGTTCGCGAGGAGCCATCGGGTTC
>CAZFLF010000368.1:0-6702 GCA_964519825.1 uncultured Pirellulaceae bacterium
ATTCAATCTTCTTGCCATTGATCGTGATTGTGTAGACGTCGCCAACCGTCGGAAACTGCGGCACGATTCGGGTATAGGTCAGAATTTCCCCGACCTCAATGCGTTGAGTGCCGGCGCCGGTGAGTAATCCCAAACCGGTTTTATTGTTTGCCCCATTCGGACTGTTGGCGACTACCCCGGTATTGATATCGAAGTTGTAAAGAATGTTCTCCAGGTAATCGACACCGGCGAACGCGTGGGCTGACGGGCTATTATCGAAACTGTCGTTGCGCGTTCCAACCGCGTAGCCGCCACGAACGAAGTTCGAAGTTGAGTCGAAGGTCAGTGCGCGGTATTCGATCCCCACGCCGTTTCCGGCATTCGGACGGATTGCAGCGGGCATCGCATTCATTGGATCCTGAATGTTCGTATCGACCCCGTCATCGCTCAACGCGGTCCCCGCGCCGGTGGCAGTATCGATTTGCACATAGGTGCCGACGGTCGAGTCCTGGATCGGGCCGTTGAACAGGTTCGGCCCGAGTGCATAAGCGAATAGATTGCCGTCGCCACGCATTGCAATGTCGGCGATTGGCTGCGGGAACGATCCCGCTGTCGCTTCTTGTCGTCCCGTAAACGGGTCGACCAATCGCAGCGTTGAAATCGTCTGGGGGGCTAAACCGACATCCTGGGAGACGAATAGAGTCACATCGCCCAAATGGAACGGCACCGGGCTCTGCAACGGGTCGATCAGGACCGGCACCACGGGTGGTTCTGCGATAAACGAGCCGCCCGAGGATCCAATGCGGTCTTCCGCAATACGTTGCAGAGAGTTGACCGGTTCTAAACGAACCGAGGCGATGTCGGCTGGTACATTCGCCTGCAAGTACTGTTGCAGGACTTGCGCGGACATCGCATTGGAAGTCACGGCGACGAAGTAGGTTCCTCGATCCGGTGGCGCTGGAAGGGGGTCCAATAAGTCGGGACCCGCGCGTAGTTCCACGGGTCCGATGTACGGATCGAGCGGCCCCACACTGCCGCGAGCCAAGTCCGTCATATCCGCTCCCGCCAGCGGACCTGGACGGTCCTCCGCCACGTTCGAGCCGGTGCCACGGAGAATCAAGCGGCCCTGCGAGTCGAATACCCATAACGTCGTGTTGGGTCGCCCCAAACCATCGGCATAGTCAATATCGAAAACTACGGAGGCGTGCGGCGCCGGCCCGGAGCCTTGGGTCGAGTCATAGTCGACGGTGACTTCATAAAAATCGACGTCGTTCGGCAAGTCGAGCGCACCCTGCAACGCCAGCACGCCGCGATCGGTCTGAAGCACATTACCAATCGGCTGAGCGGCGGCCTGAGTGTTGTTGTTAATATTCGTGGTGCTGACTGCTTCGACTTCCCGGGCTTCACCCAACAGTGGCGAATGAGTCGGCTGTCCCAGAATTTCGATGCCGTTGGTCGCATAGCGAATATCGCTGTAACGCACCGCCGAACCAGGAGCCTCGTCAAGTTCCCTCAGGCGCAGTTGCAGTGAATAACTGCCTTGAGTCAAGCCGCCGTCCAGCTTGCTCAAGTCGGGGCTGCTACTTCGGACACGGAGTTGATAGGTCGCCGTCGTACCTGCCGTTCCAGGCAGCACAAGGCGCATCCCGGCGTCGCGGGGGTTGGTCGTGTAATGATCGTTGATTGCAAAGGCAGAAACGCGGGTCGGGTTCTTCGGGTCATACCCGGCCTTGCGTATTGGATTGACCGTCCCAGCCACCAGATTTGGCGATCGGAAGAGCAGTCCCGGGTTGGCGGCTTCCGCGCCTGAATCATTGGATCGCGCCAAGACGTTTCCCGCGCTGTCGATCAATTCGAGAACCGTATCCAACGTATTTCTGGTGCGGTCAATATCTAACCAGACCTCCGTCCCTGCGACCCCTTTGAAGCTGTAGACATCCACATCGGCGCGCTGATTCAGATGACCGTTGATATCGAAGCCCAGCCGTAGATTCTCGTCGCCCGCCTTCTCTCGCGGAGCCAAAGAGCCAATGAATTGGGAAAAGGTCGGAGTTCCGTTCCCGACACCGTCGGACGGAGTCGGTCCTTCGTCTTCGACGGTCAGGGCTACGTTGCGATCATTGCTGTACTGATCCAACCGGAGTGAATCCCAATCGGCGGGCTGCGCTCCGTTTCCGCCACCCGCTCGGACCACGACGCTGTTCGCGATCACTTTGCTAAAACTGGTGGCCGTCAAACCGCCAGCTTGAATCTGGTCAATGTCTCCGGCAACGCCCCCAGTCGCGAACGCCATGTTCGCGTAGTCAACCACCGAGGTATCATTGAAGGTAGGAACGATCGTCCCATTGGGGCTCGTCGTGAATCCGCCGTTGCCATCCGCGAGAAAGACCGTGTTGGCTGCGTCGATTGCCAGGCCTTGCTGCTGCGCGGCCGATGTGATCGTGGCGGAAAGAATTGTTTCCAGAATAAATCCCGTGGATTGCAAGCCGGCGAGAGTCGTAGCAAATGTATACTGCGGACTGACAATGTCCCGGTCTTCATTCGTGATCAGGAGCATGAATTTCGACGCATCCGGTCGCACCGCGTAGTTGTCCATAGCGAACTGCATCGCGTCAAAACCATCTTCGATCGCTCCGAGATCGGTGAGGCTTCCAGCGGCGATTCCGTATTCCGCGGCTGTTCCAAATAGAGCACCATTCGGACCGACCGGATGCGAGTGCCCGAGTTCTTCGTTAGTAAATGGACTACCACCGAACCCAACCAATCCATACCGGTTTGTGTCGACCGTACCAATGCCGATTCCGGCAGCCAAGAGTGCATTCTCCAAGTCCAGAATTAACTGCGAGCTGAACTGCTGAGCAAACAACATCGACCCCGATTCGTCCATGACGATGATCACATCCGCAAAGGTAGCGGGGGCGACGAATACACTGGAGCAGGCGTTGCTTTCAATCGTATCGTTTTGCGGCACGCCCTCTGGTGTAAAACCCGCACCGACGGTGCAATCTTCCAACGATGTCATGACCACCGGATGATTCGGTTGGCCGATCACGTGTGCGGATCCACCAATCCGGTCATCGATATCGAGCGGACGTCCAGTGGCGGTAATCCCCGCGCTGGCCCCCTCCAATTTCACGACGAGACTTTCGTTGGAACTGCTTTCCAGTCGTAATCCACCGGCCGTGTGAAAGTCGGCGACATACACCGTTTCGTCCCGCAAAACGTGCACAATATCCGTATCGTCCCAGACCCCTTCCGTCGTCAGTGTGGCGCCGCGGACCTGCATGCCGTTTACTTCATTACGGTCGACACGATTCAGTCGCACCAGCGGGCCTTGGTTGTCGCGACCGACTTCCAAGATGTCGATCGGATCTGATTTTCCGGCCTTAGCAAACGTCGAGCGACCGTAGTCGGTTGAGTCGACGGCGTTCAGTGAGTTGGCATCGATGCTGACCACTGGCCCTAAGTTATCGATGATGGTGTTGTCCACGATGATCGGTTGGGAGCCGCGGACAAAAATTGTGGCCGGACGATTGAAGCCACGGCCGGCGCGCTCAGGCGTGCCCTGTGAGCTGACGCCGTCGGCATTCTGTTCGAACAGCGTATGCGTGATTCGAGCCGGGGATTGATGCACTTCGACCGAATTAAAGCTACTGAAGCCTCCTTCGATGTTCACCGTGCCGCCGCCATAGGCGATCACCGCGTGATCAAGGCTGCCGCGCGTAGCGTGCCCCAGGAAAATGCCCCCCCAGTCACCACGCTGGGCCAGCGTGCGATTCTCGTTGTCCGTCGTATCGAAAGTTCCACCTGCGCCGTAACGATCATCGTTGGCGGAAGTGAAAATGATCTCGGCGCCGCCAACTCCCTCGGCGTAAAAGTCTGCTCCGAAAGTGGTTTCGATCGCGCCTCCGTTGAGCTTCACGACGACCCCCGGGTCGATCGACAAGCGGGCGTCCAGCCGAGCACGCACGCCCAAAGTCGGCGGCCCTGGCGGAACAACCAACGTGGTCGTTCGGGTTCCGAGGTTCACTCCGGAATCTGAAAACACCGTGGTTGTCGCATTCAATTCCGCGACGAGCGAATACGGTCGCGTGACATCACCCGTACGGTCGCTACGGTATAACCGCTTGGAAACAAATCCTAACGGAACGTCCGGCAGGTTATCGACCTCGATCGATCGCACCGCGGAGGTACCGTCAATCGTGACTGCGTTGGTCGGATCCGACGGCACCGACTCATTGCCGTTCGCATCGACGAATACAACACGATAATGGTAGGTTCCGGAGTCCAGTTGCCCGCCGCCGGTCGCCGTCACGGTCACCAGTTGCACCGGCGGAGACTGAAGCTCGAAGATCTGACCACCCGGTGTGCCACGGACCACCAACCGCTCAGACAAGATGTGGGGAATGTCTGTGTCATCCCAGCGACCGGAGACTGTCATGGGCTGTAAGCCCCCTCCCCCCGGCGTCGCCACTCGGACAAACAGGCCGTTGATGGAGTTCCGCACCGCAATATTGCCGTGGATGTCCGGGCCAACTCGCGTGTAGTCGGACGTGAATGACGTCAATTGGTCGGAAGGTGCGTGGAAGTTGGTTTCCTCGAAGCTATCGGGAGTCGCTGCCATTGCGGAATCGGCGCTCTCCGAAATGTGACTGAACATGACAGTCGGCCGAGCGCTGACCATATTCACCGGCGACACAATTTGCGACACGCCGTCGACCAAAACGGTACCACCACCGAAGCGGATGTCCGCCTGGGCGACATGGTTGAGAAAGATTCCCACCGATTCGTAATCAAACCGATTTATGTCCTGGGCGTCGACGTCGCGGCGGTAGTCCAGACCACCCCAATCGCCACGCGCCGGATCCGGAGACGAACTATCCGGGTTTCGTCCCAAACCGATGTCGTCGTCATGAACCGACGTGAAAAACACACTCCCGGGCACCACGTTAAGATCGATGTCTCGAACGACTAGCCCCGAGGGGTCGAGTTGGACGGGCACGCCGAGAACCTGCAAGTTACCGCCGCTGAGATTGACCGATTGCGAAGTGCTACCCACGCCAATCTTCGCACGGCGCAGCTTGATGATCGCTCCGGCGTCAATCATTACCGTCACATCTTGCGGTACGTCAAACGTCGCTCCGTCGTTCAGCACTTGTCCGAGTTGGTTGAACCCAATTTCATAGGCCACATTGTCTGTAAGAGTCGCCGGATCTCGGTCGGCGCCGGCGTTCCCCTGGATCCGCACGATGTCACCGGGCCGGGCAGCCGCAAGTGCCGTGGAAATCAACTGGAACGGGAAACCAACGGCGCCGGTTCCGTTGGTTGCGGCCGCCTTATCCACGACGATCGTGTGGGCGGCGTCTTGAGCACGGAACCAATAGTTGAATACTCCGCCGGGAACGCCATCTGCGTTTCCATCCAATTCCACTCCTGTTGAATCCACGATCGACCGATCCGCGTTCGGACGTAAATTCAACCGCAGATCGTAGTTCCCCTCCGATCGGCCCCCAAGTCCGGTGTCTTCAATGATTGGGTCATAATTTTCGTTGCCGCTGGCGCTCACGCCCACCCAATAAACCCCTGGGCTGACATCTAATTCCATGAACGAATCGTTGCTGAAATAGTCGTCGTTTCGCGCGATCAACTCGCGTTGGCCGTTGCTGTTCTGCCGATAGAGAGTCAACACGGTGTCAAGCAAGCTCGTGCGCGGCAATCGTTCCGCAAACGTCTCGAGGCTTAATCGGCCCGAGTCACGGACCTCAAACCGGTACAGGTCGATGTCTTTGCCGTCGGGACGGAACAAATGCTGTCCATGCATGATGTCCGGATCGCCCGGAAACACGGGCTCAACGGTATTTTCCGGGAAAGCCAACGACGGTTCACTGTCCAGAATTGTTTGCGGAGGAAGTTCGTCGGTATGTCCCATCCCAAGCAGATGGCCGATTTCATGCATCGCGGTGAAGAACCAATCGCCGCCAAATAGGTCAGCGCCCGGATCGCTAAAATCTTGCACATCCATCACCGCCGTACCAAACAATCCTCCGCCGGCGATTCCTAAAACGCCGTCCGGCCCGGTAGGCGTCTCGAAATCAAGCGACCGCACATCGCCGGTCGCAATCGTCATTCCCAGATTGTCGCTTTCGATAAACTGGATTCCGAGGTATTGGCTGAACATCGAAAAGACTTCGCGAGTACGCTCCTTTTGGTTCTCCGTAATGGCGTTCTGCAAGACGTTGCCGTTTGGGTCAAATCCGTATACGTCCTGGAAGTTGTAGAACGCGGTCGTAATTCCCGCGATTGCATCCGACGGCTGAAGCGACAAGAAGTGTTGCTGAATCTCCAAAGGCAAATCGCGGTGCCCCGGTTCGTCAATCGCTCCGGGAAACGCCAGGTCATACGGCTGTGCAGTAATCGCGGATGACAGAATCTGGACCTGGTCGCCGAGTATCGACAGATTCAGTGCCGTGTCGAAACTCG
This sequence comes from uncultured Pirellulaceae bacterium, assembly GCA_964519825.1. Taxonomy (GTDB): domain Bacteria; phylum Planctomycetota; class Planctomycetia; order Pirellulales; family Pirellulaceae; genus CAZFLF01. Next base: position 6,460 of record CAZFLF010000368.1, read on the forward strand.
ACCCAACTTCGCGCAACGTCAGATTCAGTTGAACTTGCAGCGGCGTCGTTACGTCGACGTTGCCCGGCGCCGGCGTGTTGTAAAGTGCGGCACTGATTAGCTTGTTGGCAGTCGCTGAGCCGTTCAGCGCGGTGACGACTTGTGCGGCGGTCGATTCACTCCCGGGCTGTGAGTTGAGCTCCAGCTTGATCACGGTTCCGGTCACGGTCACCACCGGCGCCCCCGCTGCTCCCAAATCGCGCT
>CAZFLF010000369.1:0-6681 GCA_964519825.1 uncultured Pirellulaceae bacterium
TGGCGTGGGGCTAGTCCCCACATTCGATTTGGCCTTTTCGGCTCTGGTGAGTGACTTGAATGAACGCGGCTTGCTCGACGAAACGCTCGTCATCGCCATGGGAGAGTTTGGCAGGACCCCGAAGCTGAACACGTCTGGAGGCCGCGACCACTGGCCGCGCGTCTTCAGCGTCGTACTCGCCGGCGGTGGAGTGCGAGGAGGGCAGGTCATCGGCGCCAGCGACTCCGTCGGCGAAAGCCCACGTGATCGCCCGATCTCCCCGGCCGACCTGGCGCGGACCATTTACACACTGCTCGGTGTTGATCCCGACAGTGAATTGCACACGCAGGACGGACGGCCAGTTCAGATCAACCAAGGAGGAAAGGTGATCCGGGAGTTGCTCACATGAGAGCCTGGCTGATCGCTTGGGCATTCGCGGTGCTGGCCGTGGGACAGGCGGTCGGCGTACTTTCGGCACAGGTCGCTATCTCTCGGGCCGAGGTAGCAACCAAGCCGCCGATTACGGCGCTGGCGTTGACGCCGGACGGATTGTGGGTGGTTGTGGGTTCGCAAGCCGGTCTTGAACTACGAACCTGGCCCGAGCTGGAACTCGCCCGAAACCTGACGACTGAATTAACGAACGTCCACGATTTGGCTTTCTCGCCCGATGACAAGGTTCTGGCGGCGGCGGGGGGCGAGCCTGGGGAACGCGGAACCGTGGAACTTTGGGACTGGCCCGCGGAAAAACTGCTGCAGCGCCTCCACCCGCATCACGATTTGATTTACGCCGTGGCTTGGCGGTTCGACTCGAAAGTGTTCGCGACAGGCAGCGCCGATCAAAAAGTCGGCCTGCATGAAGTCTCCTCAGGCAAGACATTGAGATTCCTGGAAGGGCATTCGCGCGGCGTCTTGACGGTGGCCTTTTTGCCCAATGACGCGGGTCTTTTGACTGCGGGGATCGATGAGACGATGCGACTATGGGACGCGGATGGAGGACAGTCGCTGCGCACATTCGCAAACCACACGCGGGCGGTGTCTCACTTGGCGCTGCGGTGGCGGCCTTCGACCATTGGCAACGCGCCTCCCTGGGTGGCTTCCGTCAGTGAGGATCGAACGCTGCGACTGTGGCAGCCGACAATCGGCAGAATGGTCCGATTTTCGCGATTGGAAAGTACTCCGTTGGCGGTCGCCTGGTCGGCCGACGGGCAGGCGTTGTTCGTGGCCTGCAACGACGGACGCGTTCGAACCGTCAACCCGGAAACGGCGGCCGTGCTGAACGATCAACCGGCTATTGACGGCGTCGCCTACTGTCTCGCGGTTGCCCCCGATGGGAGTCTTCTCGTGGGTGGACACAACGGGCAACTTCGTCGGATCCTGTTGAAGTGATGGTCGGCCGAGCGGCCCTCTTGCCAGATCCGACAGATCGGACTGATCCGACCGATCGGACTGATCCGAAATTACAGCCAGCGTTCGAACTCGCATCGGACTTCGAAGTGAGGCGACACGTCGCCACTCTGGCGCTGGCAGAGGCACCCGACGATACGAGCGGCGGCGTACACGCTTTTGGCCCGGCAACCGAGCATCAGGACCAGTTGGTCGGAGGCAGGCCACTGGGGCATCGTAAAAGAGATGCCCGTGTGCGAGAAATCGGTGCCGTGCACCTGTGTGAATTGGTCCTGGGAAGGAACGCTTTGACCATTGAAGATGGCCACTCCAAAGGTCGTGTCGAACGAGACGCGATTCGAATTTCGTCGATCGACGTCGTCTTCCTCGATGAGACCCAACACCTGCGTTAATTCGTAAGCGGACATCGCGGGTATCTCCCGTTCGTTGCGGAGAGCCAAGACTGTCAAAGCGCAGAAAGTCCCTAAGAGCATATACGTCGCGTTTGCGGCCTCGTCTACTCCGACCGAACTCCAAATGGCGCGGCGCTCAGGTGATGTAACGCTGGATCGTTAAATAACTGTAGTGGTGGTGTCGCAAGAATGGTTGTTTGCTTGTCCATGTGGGACCGGATATGATTTTCAATAACTGCCACTAACTCTGCAACCGGATTGGTGTTGCGTGATGCGGAGATTCGGCGTGACGGGGGGTCGAAGATGGATTTGCGAAAAGATGGTTCCGTCTTGCTCATTTCCTGCTACGAATTAGGGCATCAGCCGTTAGGTATTGCACTGCCGATTGGATTTCTGCAGCGGGCCGGTTACTCGCCTGCGGCGATAGACATTGCCGTCGAGCAATTCGACGCGGCCAAGGCGTCGCAGGCCCAATTCATCGGTATCTCAGTTCCCATGCACACGGCGTTACGGCTGGGTGTGAAGGTGATCGAGCGGGTTCGCGAAATCAATCCGACCTGTCATGTCTGCTGTTACGGTTTGTATGCCGCGTTGAATTCCGAATACCTGCTCGAGCACGGCGCGGACTCATGCATTGGCGGTGAATACGAAACACCGCTGGTGTCGTTGATCGAGTCGCTGCAATCCGGAGCCAGCGGAAACGTCGCGGGTGTGATCAATCGGAACCAGAGCGAAGGGCCGTATCTGGAGCGACTTCCGTTTGCCGTTCCTTCCCGCGGCGAGCTCCCCACGTTGGACAAATACGCTCGGCTGGAACACAACGGCAGCCAACGCACGGCTGGCTACGTCGAGGCAAGTCGCGGCTGCCTGCATTTGTGCACGCACTGTCCGATTCCGCCGGTCTATGGTGGACGTTTTTTTATCCTTCCGCAGGACGTGGTGCTGGAGGACATTCGCCGTCAGGTTCATGCCGGCGCCACCCATATCACGTTCGGCGATCCCGACTTCTTGAATGGACCGAAGCACTCATTGGCGGTGGTCCGGGCGATGCACGACGAGTTCCCGTCACTCACGTTTGACTTTACCGCCAAGATTGAGCATTTGCTGAAACGGGGCCAAGATTTGCCCGAATTTGCCGCAGCGGGTTGCCTGTTCATCATTACGGCCGTCGAGTCGCTGAGCGAACGAGTGTTGCACATTCTCGACAAGGGACACACGCGCGAGGATGTCGTCGCCGCCCTCAAGTTAGTGCGCGGCGCGGGTATCGCGTTACGCCCCACTTGGGTCGTGTTCACGCCGTGGACGACGCTGGACGACTATTGCCAGGTGCTGGAATTCATCGAAGCCAACGGGCTGATCGATCACGTGGATCCCGTGATGTACACGATCCGGCTGCTCATTCCGCCTCAATCATGGCTCGCTGAACACCCGGAAACGTTGCCGCATCGCGGGTCGCTGGACGAAGCCGCATTCAGCTACCGCTGGACGCATCCCGATCCACGCATGGACCTGTTGCATAAGGAAGTCTCACAACTGGTCGCAAAAGATACTCAGGCGGGTGAAGATGCTTCGACGACATTCTATCGCGTTATGGATTTAGCGCTCGGACGCCAGCCGGCGACGGTGGCACTTTCCCTGCCGATGGATCGGCAGCGAGCCCCACGGTTAACCGAGTCGTGGTTTTGCTGAGCGGAGCCGACCGAGGGTCAGTTGGACCCAATCAGCAAACTCGCAGATGGCACAGTGACCGGTACTGGCTTTTGACCTTTCGTGGCAGACTCGCTCCGCGAGTCGTCCGCGATTGGTTGCGGCCGGCAAACGGAGTCCGTTTCTGCAGTGCGGAAAATAATGAAGTAGATGAAATGACGGCTGCAACGCAATTCGCCGAGCTACTCGACCTACCCAGGCACCCCGTGGCGGTCAAATTCCAGGACCACGTGCCCTTGGGCGTGTCGCGAATCGATCGGGCTGCCCCGTCGGGCTGCACCTATTGGAAGTACGCAGCTGATGGGCGCACGTTTTACACCGAGGCGTCCGACCATTATGGCTGTCCGATCGGTAGCTACACGCATGGGATCGACTTGCCCGCCGAAAACGCGAAAGAGCTTGAGGGTTGGGTGGGGACGATGGTTCAGTTGGAGTATCTCGATCCGAGCGAGGTGCCGGCCATTCCGCATCGTTCCGCGCCGTTCTCGGTCGTCGTCTACGCGCCGCTCGCCGGCGCAGGCTTTGAACCGGACGTAATTCTCGTTTCGGGAAATGCCCGGCAGATCATGCTACTTGCCGAGGCCGCGCAGGCCGCGGGAATTGCCTGCGACTCGTCGATGGTCGGCCGTCCCACTTGCGCGGCGATCCCAGCCGTGATGCAATCGGGACGCACGGCTACGAACCTCGGCTGTATCGGAAATCGCGTGTACACCGGCTTGAGTGATGACGAGTTATACTTCGCCATCGCAGGTTCACAGCTCAAGACGGTCGTCGAAAAACTAGCGACAATCGTTAACGCAAATCGCGAATTAGAAAAATTTCATCGTGGACGGATGGCATAGACAAAGGAAACAGTTCATGCAAACGAAAACGCAAGCGTTGTTGTTGGGAATCTCGCTATTGGTGACATCGTCCGCCAGCGCGCAGGTGGTCCGCGGCATCATGACAGTGACCGGCGCGGAAATGCACTGATGAGCTGGGATGGCTCGTGAAGCCACTGCACGTCTGTATGACGTCGACCAAGATTCTGTGCTGCTGAAAAACCTGAGCAAGTCGGGCAAGTACGACTCGGGTACAATCGCGTTTCGCGCTAAACCGGGGAAGCGCATCGACCTCGACAAGCTTCACGAAAGCGTTTGGGCAACCCGTCTCTCCGGCGGCACGAACAGCGGATTGGTGAGCCTGGAGGTGACTGCGGTTGGCGAGGTGATTGCGAAGGAACAAGAGACGATTTTGAAAGTGGACGGTTCGGACACCGAGATGATCCACTTTGTGTTGGCCAAGAACCCCTCGAGCGAGCACAGTCGCGCCTTCGACGACATGCGGGGGGCGCTCGACCGCGGCGAGCGCGTGGCCAGCGTGACTGGGCGGATCGACGGATGGTCGGGGCTGTGGCCCAAGGTGTTGCGTGAGCTGCCGGCAAAACCGCGGCGCATCCTGGTCACGGAATTTGAAACAGCGAAAGACAAATAGAAGCAATCACGCTGCTTCAACAATTCGCCGCCGAAAATAAAACACGGTGCGGGCTACTTTGGGAAGGGACAAAACGTGACGGAAAAGAATAAGGCAACCAGTTTATTGGGAGCGGTTGTCGGCTTGGTGGCGCTAGTGCCCAACTGAACGGCTGCGGCAACTTTTTCCCTGCTCGGGTTAGCGGGGGGTACAGCTGCAACAGTCGCGGGTTGGTTGGCACCGGTCGTCATTGCGCTGTCCGCGTTGCTTTTGGGCCGGGCGCACTATGTCTTGTACGTACTGAAGCGAGGTAACCGCGCCTCGGCCGTGATTACTTGGTCGGCAACACTGCTAGTCGTCGGTTTTTGGACGTGGAAGTGGACGCATGGGTAGCAGGCAAGGGGACGCAATGAGCGACGGTTTGCACAATGGTCGAACGCCTGACGACAGCACGCTCGAGACACTTTTAGAGATCGCTCGCCGATACGGAACGCCGACTTATGCTTTTGACCTGGGGCGGTTGCGAGCACAAGTCAGGAAGCTACGGACCCATTTGCCGGCCGCGGTTGAGATTCTCTACTCGCTGAAAGCCAACGCCTCGCTGGGCATTTGTGAGATTCTCGCAGATTGCGGAATCGGAGCCGACGTGGCATCGGCCGGCGAGTTAGCCACGGCGCTCGAGGCCGGCTTCGCACCGGAACGCATTTTCGTGGCCGGGCCGTTCAAGTTACCCGAGACAGTTGCCCAACTGCGCGAGCTGCCCGAGGCGGTCGTTTCAGTCGACTCGCTCAGTGAATTGCGATCGCTGGCGGACCAAGAGTTAGAGAACCGCCTCGTACTGCGTCTGCGACCCGATTTTGGCTCGATGGCCGTCGTTGCCGCCGGGCGGGAGTCGCGGTTTGGATTTACCGCCACGGACCTGCCGGCTTGCCGTGACTTGATCGAATCCAGCGACCTCGACGTGATCGGTTTTCACGTTTTCGCCGGTTCGCAAGTGTTGAAGGCGGAGGGGGTCATCGAACACCTGCGAGGGGCGTTTCAGCTATCGCTCCGAGCCGCTGATGGACTTGGCATTACACCGGCGCTGTTGAACCTGGGAGGTGGCTTCGGAATTCCGTACGGGCCTCATGACGAGGAGTTGGATCTGCTGCCGATCGCTGAAGAACTGGCCGCCATGGTAGCTGGGACATTCCGTGTGTCGTCCGCAGCACGCGATCCCGCACCGAAAGTACCTGCTCCAATGCGGCTGGTCCTGGAACTCGGCCGCTACCTCGTGGCGCAGTCCGGGTGGTACTTAACCTCGGTGATGGGACACCAAAGCCATCAAGGCCGTTTGGCAGTTGTGGTGGATGGCGGAACGCATCAACGTGCCGATTTGTGCGGACTCTGTCTGCGATCGAAGGCGAAACCGCCCGTGGTGTTGGACGCGCCGCAGTCTTCGTCGCGAACACCGACCGATGTGTGGGGATGTCTCAGCCTGCCCGCAGACGTATTGGCCGAGGCCAGCCCGTTGCCGCCCCTCGCGCCAGGGAATGTACTCGCCTTTCCCAACGCCGGGGCTTACGGCCTTTGGTCGTCGCCTACGCTGTTCCATGGCAATCCACTTCCCGCCGAGGTCGGTTTCGATGGATCCACGATTAAGGTGATGCGCGAGCGGCAGTCCGCTCGAAGCATTTTGCAGGATCAACATCACCTCCTCAGTAGTCGGGTCATTTCGTGAGCTTTCGCAATACCTGCCACGCAACTC
>CAZFLF010000370.1:0-6670 GCA_964519825.1 uncultured Pirellulaceae bacterium
GTGACCAATGACAGCGATGCGAAACTTGTCAGGCATGATTGCGGCTCCTGGAAAGGGACACCTGGGCGGAACGGGCGACATTGTGATCGCGACCGGCTCGATGTTCCAGCACCCGTGTGCAATGACTAATGACTAAGGACTAACGAATGACCAAATCCCAATGACCAATGACCAAGCGAATGACCAAATCCCAATGACCAAGCGACGGTAGCGATTATTAGTAGTTCTCCAAGTTTGGCTATTAAGGTCGCGATTCGCAGAAGGTGTGCAACATATCACCCCCGGGTCGCGCCGATTAACCGCGCACTTTGTCGCAAGAGCCCAGTGACTGTCTTTACCCTTGGTCATTGGTCATTGGGATTTGGTCATTCCTTGGTTAGCTGGCGAACCGCCTCGCGAATTTCACGCAGTGCGGCGATGTGAGCGTGGGAGAAGCCACTACCGCGGCGGACCTCAGCATCGCGCGAATCGTCTCCCAAGCCGGCGGACTTTGAGCGATTCAGGCGGCTCAAGATCAAATCACGAATCTCGGCCGCGTTGTCGATCCCTTCAATCAAACCGTGATGCCCCCCCGTCAACGAAGGTCCCCCTTCCTGTCCACCGCCGCCACCTCCTGCAGTCTGCACTAACACGTTGGCAATGCCGAACCAGCGCTGCAGCGGCCCTTGATCCACCGTCACGTTCTGAATGTTCTCAAAGGTGATCGTGGTCTCATGAATGACCCAAATTCCACGGCGAATACGCAAGCTGCGGTCGCTGACCACGTACCAAGTCGTATCGTAGCGCAAATGAATCGCCACATAGGCCAGGACGACGGGCCCAATAATCACGATCAACGCCAATGGCGTAATGAGCACGCCGACCAACGGTGCGGCGACAAGCAATACCAACCATCCAATAATCAACGGAACGTCGATCGCGGTGATACCAATCCAAAACTGAAATTTCAAATAGCGGAGAAAGCCCGCCGCCGGACGAAAGCTCTTAATCAGCTCCGTGGCGATAGCAGGCAACGTCGGAGGTTCGGCAGGGACCCGAAACCAGCGGACCAGCACCCGCCAAATTCCGTGGTACAGCCATTCCGAAGCGCGGGCAAGACCTTGGCTCATGCAGCACCTCGCTGGTCCGCCAGGTTCCGTAGCAGATCCCGGATGTCGCGTAACAGACCCAGGGCTTCGTCATTCTCGGAGCCGCCATGTGCCTCGACCGTGGCGTCCGCTGCGTGCTCTCCTTTGGCCCCGCGCATTTTGGCGTACAGGAAGTCTCGCAATTGCTCAGCCGCAAGCAAGCCTTCGATACTCACTTCCGGGGTCGCGCTGCCGGATGCGGTTTGGATGCTGACGGTCGCCAGCCCGAGCCACCGTTGAATGATATTTCGAGTAAGGTGGATGTCCTGAATACGCTGGTAGGTCAAATAGGTCTCACGGCGAAACAGAATGCCCCAGCTCATAGCCACACCGCTATCGTCAAAGCGATACCGCAGCGTGTGGTACTTGAACCACAATGGCAAGATGGTCACGGGCGCCACGGGGCCGGTCAACAAAGCGATGCAGAGGTAATACTTGAACAGGATCGGATCCGGGCGCGAAATCTGAGCCGGATCGAAGGGAATATCGCGATTCTCAAACGGTGGAGTAAACATGTTGAGGTCTTCGCCCCGAGCGAGGATTCCTTGTTTCAAAACGCATCCATCTGGTTGACGACAGCATGCAGGTTGCGAGGCAGCGGCAGGTGGCAATACGTTGCGGCTGTTGTCGGCGTTCGGGCAACCCTGGGAACCGATCATTGATCCCATTGCGTGGCTCCCCCAGACCGAATCATTTGCCACTTGATGCATCGGGCATCAGGGACCTGAGGGCTTCATTTACCGCTTGGTCGGTGGGGAACGCGGCCCGGATATCCGGGTCCAAAAGTGCCAGATTTGTGCCCTTCCGGTAACGTTCCAAATACTTCCCACGGACGCCGCCCCGAAGATCAGACGGCTGGTATTCGGTACGAAGGCTATCGTTGTCTGGTGCGGATTTATTCTTCTTCATAGATCTTTCTTTCACGGCGCGTCGCCACCCGGGCGCTGATGATTCGTGTACGGTCCCCGCGGTCAGCGTGCGAAACCAGGAGAAGCCGGCCATTACTCGAATGCCCGAACGTCAAAAATTGATCCTCATCGTCAGAATGATCCGGATCGAAATACGTGATGGCAAGCGGATCGCCAAACACCGTCGCTGCCTCTGAAAATGCGACAGCATGTTTGGCCAGATTGCCGGCCGCCTTGTCCGGATCCCACTCAAAATCCATTGCCCAAGCCTACTCGGCCGCCAACCGTCGGACAAGCGAGTAACGTAGCCGTTCCCAGCCACCGCACGAGAAGGGTGAGTACCCGTAAACCTCGCCTGCTCGAACCTGCGCTTCACCCGCGAGGAACCGCGGGGATGAACGCGCACGCTGAAAGTATGTTGATGCGGTTCCTCGTCGGGTGCAAGCGCTAGTTAGGCCGCGGCGCATCTACAGCGGCTTTGCTCCTTTACCGCGGTTGCAATCCAAGCACGACGCGCCAAGGTTTTCCAAAGCGTGCTCGCGGACCGTGCTGTACGGACTTATGTGATCAACCTCGAGTTCAACGAACGGAGCCTTACGGCCGCAGTAACGGCACGTAAAGCTATCTCGCCGAAGTACGGCGAATCGCATGCTTCGTGATAGAGGTTTGCGCTTCCCGAATTTCCGTAGCGAGGCAGAGACAACGCCTCCGTCCCGCGCAAAATCCTCCTCGGGCTCGGCCGTTTCAAGCCATGCGCGCCGCTTCGCCGCAGTATCCAACGTGATCCACGAAGAACCGTAAGACTTGGCGGCGGTAACGAGTGGAGGTTCTAACCACTCTTCGTCGACGAGACGAATGACCGTGAAGTAACTGCTACCTTTCTGGCGAACGGTCTCCCAGTATTTGTCGAGCTCGTACAAACTCGTTTCGCGGCAGGGCTCTCTGATTTTTTCGATTGTAGATCCTGTGAACTGCCCCGAAATCGTGCGGGAGATGTGCGACTTCGCGACGATTGGGCCACCGTCGGTCCATTTCATCCACACCACGTCGCCTTTTGCGAGGGACGACTCGTTGAGCGGTGGTCGAGCAGTATTCGTTTGGACAAAAATCCGGACCTCCGGTTTTTCGCGAGTTCCTGCGACGTAACTTGGGTCACGAATGACGATGTGTTCCACGGTGGGATACTACCCCTTCAATTCGCGCTGAGGCCAGCCGCGGCCTAACTTGTGAGTCTCCCGACCGGGGTATCACGGCCGCTCGGCGGGGTATCACGGTTTCTGAGTTTCCGTATTTTGCCGGTAAGTCTGTGGATTTCAAATGCTTTGGTGCAAACCAAAGCGGGTCACCCTTCCGCGATACCCCCGCCGGTTTGGCGAGGTAGCACGTTCAGGGATCACTGGTCGAATCGGGTCAGAGGCGATCAACTGGGCTTTGCACGCCTCGGCCGCCGTTGTTCAACACGCGGGCGTAAATTATCGTCGTCTGCCCGTCCTTCTGGCCGAGAAGTTCGTCGATTGTCGGCTGCATTGACTTGTTAGCCAGCTCCCTTATCGGTACACCTCTTTGCGATCACCGATCTTCGCAACGAGGACGATTCGGCTGCGGTCATCGACGGAGTATACGATTCGGTAATTGCCTTGCCGAATCCGATACTTGTTCGTCTCGCCGGCGAGTTTTTCAGATCCAGGCGGACGTGGATCAGTGGCCAATGCGTTGATCCGAGTCGCGATCCTTTCGCGGTCTCTCTTGGTCCCAAGCGACTCGAGTTCTTTTGCCGCAGACTCTTTGATCTGAAGTCTATAGTTTTCCGCGCCGCTTGAGGGACTTGACGACATCTGCAAAATCCAGGTTCTTCTCGGAAGCGCGCTCGCGGAACGCCTTCAAGTCTTCGGTATCCTCGGCAAGTGCGATTCGAACTGCTTCATTTACCACATGCGAGACGGATTGGGCGGATTGCGACGCCTTTCGGCTCAGCGCCCGGTGGACATCGGGATCAAAGTAGACGGTGGCGCGTTTTGAATCTTTCATGCCTTGAGAATAACTGTCCACGACTCCTAGGTCAAAGCCGTCGTCGGACTAACTTGTGAGTCTCCCGACGTGTCATGGCAGCGCAGGTGGAAAGCGGTAATATAGTGCCCGACCAAGGGTCCAACAGATGCGAACTTGAATACAGGAGCATTCGTGATGAACGCTGTCGAACGTCGCACGTTTCTGGTAACAGCTGGGGCCGCCACCGCGGCACTTGCCACACGCACCCTCCAAGCCCAGGAGGCCAGTCGCAAGATTGTGGTCGGATTAATCGGCACGGGGGGCATGGGCGGCAGTCATCTGCGCGAACTTGCATCGCGCAAAGACGTCGAAGTGGCCCACGTGTGCGACGTTGACGCCAATCGTCTCGCTACGGCGGTCAAAGAAGTTGAATCGCGATCGGGCAAGGCCCCGCAGGCGGCCAAAGATCTGCGCCGAGTCCTCGACGACAAGTCGATCGAAGCGGTGTTCATCGCGACCCCCGATCACTGGCACGCACCGGCTGCCATTCTGGCGCTCGATGCGGGTAAACATGTGTATGTCGAAAAGCCGTGCTGCCACAATATCCGCGAAGGCCGTTTGATGTCGGACGCGGTCGAGCGTTCTGGCAAACTGCTCCAAGTCGGTACTCAGAGCCGTAGCGGTCCAGTGATCCGCGAGGCGATCGACCGGATTCGCGCCGGCGACATCGGCGAAGTGTTGGTGGCGAAAGCTTGGAACAGCCAGCGGCGAGGATCGATCGGCAAAACGCAACCGTCGGATCCTCCGTCCCATCTCGACTATGACTTGTGGACCGGCCCCGCCCCGCTCGTCTCTTTTCGGTCGAACATGCTCCCCGCCGTTTGGCGCTGGTGGTACGCGTTCGGTTGCGGAGACATCGGCAATGACGGCGTGCATGATATCGACGTCGCCGCATGGGGATTGGGAGTGACGGGGCATCCCAGCACGGTCAGTTGTCTCGGCGGAAAGTATTTCTTCGATGACGACCAACAGTTTCCCGACACACAGTATTCGATCTGCGAGTACCCCGCAGCTGGACCATCGGGCCGCAAGAAGCAACTGATATTTGAGCAGCGCATTTGGTCGCCGTACCACCAGGACGACTACGAGAACGGCGCCGCCTTCTACGGGACAAAAGGGCTACTGATCCTTGGGCATACGGTCGGTTGGCGGCTCTATGGAGAAAAGAACAAACTCATCGCGGAAAAGTCCGGCGGAGCAGATCTGGTGGCTCATCACACGAACTTTTTCAATTGCCTCCGTGGCCAGCAGAAGCAGTTGAACGCCGACGTCAAGGCGGGCCACATCGCGGCAACGATCGTGCATTTGTCGAACATTTCGGCGCGTCTCGGACGGACGCTGCAATTCGATCCGCTCGCCGAGACAGTCGCCGACGACGCCGGCGCCAACGCGCTCGTTCGTCGAACTTACCGCGACGGCCATTGGGCCGTCCCCAAAAACGTCTAACCTCTGACCTCTGACCTCTGACCTCTAACCTCCAACCTCTCATGGATGAATCCGCTTTCGACGTAGTTGTCATCGGCACCGGTCCCGGCGGCGAGGGGGCCGCGATGCAGGCGGTGAAGAACGGTCTGCGTGTGGCCGCGATCGAGCAGCATCCACGGATCGGCGGCGGCTGCACCCACGCTGGGACGATTCCGAGTAAAGCGTTGCGGTTTGCCATCTGGCACATGACCGTGCTGAACAACAATAAGCAGTATCGAGAACACGGCGTGGCTCTGAACCTGTCTTTTCAAGAATTGCGGAAAAGCGCCAAGGCCGTGATCGACCAGCAGGTGGACATGCGGCGCACATTCTACGAACGCAACCATGTGCCGCTGTTTTGCGGAACGGCTTCGTTTGTGGATCCCCACACCGTGGAAGCCGTCGCGCCGGATGGAGCCTGCCGTCGCGTCCAAGGCAAGTGGATCGTGATTGCCACCGGCGCTCGGCCGTATCACCCGAAGGATGTGGACTTCACTCACCCACGGATCTTCGACAGCGACACCATTCTGGACCTGCACGAGACGCCGCAGTCGATCACAATTTACGGAGCGGGAGTTATCGGCTGCGAATACGCTTCGATGTTTCGAAACCTGGGTTGCAAGGTGAATCTTGTCAACACGCGCGACCGGTTATTGGAGTTTCTCGACGACGAGATCAGTGACGCCTTGAGCTATCATTTGCGTGATCGAGGTGTGTTATTGCGGCACCAAGAGGAATGCGACCGAGTCGAGGGACTCGAGAACGGAGCGATTCTGCATTTGAAGTCGGGCAAGCATCTCAAGACCGACATCTTGCTGTGGGCCAACGGCCGAACGGGCAACTCGGATCGATTGAACTTGCCAGCGATTGGCATTGAACCCGATGCTCGCGGCAATTTGTCCGTCAACGAGAATTTTCAAACGAGCATTCCGCACATTTACGCAGTGGGGGACATCATTGGTTTTCCGGCGCTGGCCAGCGCGGCGTACATGCAAGGTCGTGCAGCCGTGACCCATATTCTGGAAGGGCGCTGCAACCGCCTGGCGCGTGACATTCCCACCGGTATTTACACGAGTCCGGAGATTAGTTCTCTGGGCAAGACCGAACGGGAGCTGACGCGCG
>CAZFLF010000371.1:0-6664 GCA_964519825.1 uncultured Pirellulaceae bacterium
CGCCGCGAACAGTTTCGCGATCGGGTTCAATGCGCTTTGCGCATCGAGAAACTGGAAGATCGCCAACTGCTGGCCGTGGGTCCTCAGTTAGTGGCAATTCGACCAAATACCGGGGGCTTCCTCGATCCCGGTGAATCCCTGAACGAAGCGCCGCGCGAGCTGGTGCTGCAGTTCAGCCCGGGGCAAGTGATCGACGTCAATACCGTTCGGGAAGGCGTTCAACTCTTCCGCAGCGGGCCGGATGCGAAGTTCACTCCAGCAACCGCATCCACCGACTTCAACACCAACGGGGGCGTTGTGTTGAAGTTTACCTCCGTGCGGCTGGGCGACACCGGTAATGGCGTATCGGTTGCCCTGACTGCCAGCGATCACGGTAACAGTAGCGGCCCCACGATCACCGTTACCGGTGGAGTGATCACGGCCGATCTAAACACGCGCGTCGGCAGCGTAAGTACCGCCCAGGATCTGATTGACGCGATCCGCGCCAGTGACGCGGCCAGTGCGATGGTTAGCGTCGAGGCGATCAGCGGGAATGTTAACCTTAACATCACGACGCCGGCATTTAAAAAGGCAACTGTTCAGTCGGACTTCGGTACCGCCGGCGCGGTGACAATTGACGTTACCGCAATCAGTTCGGGCGAGGCAGGCAACGGTATCAAGCTGCTCGTAAGCAAGTCTGACCGAGGCGGCGCTGGGCTCACCATCACGACCGACATTATCAACCGGACTCTTACCGTCCAATTGGATACAACGGTAGCGACGACAGCCCAGACGTTGGTCAACCAGATCACGGCAACCGGCCTCGTCCAGGCTTCATTGGTCTCGGGAAGTCCATTGACGAATGTATCGGTGCCGGCGCAACCCCAAACGACGCTCACGCTGCTCGGAGCCAAGGACGTTTCGCCCATCGTGTTAGCAGGAGCAAACGCCGCGGAAGCCTTCACGGGTCTTAACACACCCGGCTTACAAGTCCGTTTGGTCGCGCGAAATGCCGGTGCCGTCGGAAACGGCGTGACGTTGGTCGTTACCAAGAGCAATCGTCCGGCGGGTAACGTCGGGATTTCGGTCACTGGTAAAACGGTGACGGCCGACATCAATACCGGACCTGGCAACGGCAAGACGGTTCGCGAATTAATCAACGCAATCAACAACAGTGCGGCCGCCAGCGCATTGCTGCTGGCGTCGCTACCGATCGGCGATCCCACAACCGACATCACGGGAGTTATCAATAACACCACGGTTGTGCTTTCTGGTTCCAACGACATCGAGATTATTCCGGGCTTCGTCGGGATTGGCGAGCAACCTCACGAGGTCGTTGTCCGCTTTGCCGAAACGTTGCCAGATGACGATTACCGCTTTGAAGTGCTGGGTGTCGCGACCACAGCGGTTGTGGAGTCGGATTTTAGTACGGGCCCAACGGGGGTACTCCTTCGCTTTACCTCGAAGACTGCCGGCGCTCCGGGCAATGGCTTCCAACTCCGCTTCTTCAGGAGCCCGTTAGGGTTGAACGCGCCGCCGCAGATTACGGTGACCCCCACGACGATGAACATCGTGCTCAATTCAACGCTGGGCAGTGAGACCACGGCGGAGGATTTGATCAACGAGATTGATAGCGTGGCTGCCGCCAGCGCTCGGATTTCGGCGGTGATCGTATCCGGCAACAAAGACACGGACATCGTTTCCGCCGGCACTCTTCCGACGTTGACCATGAGTGGCGGGTTTCGCGAGCCGCTGGCCAACGTCAACGGCGAACCGGCTGGGGGAGGCCACGATGTCAGCCGTGACTTTGCGCTAAACCTTGGTCCTCAAGTCATCGCGGTCGTTCCGCAGCCGATTCGACGCGTCAGTGGAGCGCTCGTCCAGGACCAGAACAAGGTCATCGTCTACTTTAACGAGGACGAACTTGATCTGGCATCCGCGCAGAATCGAACGTTCTATCAACTGGTCGATACGAAAGCGAGTTTGACGGAAGACGACGATGTCATCCTTCTGCCGAGTAGCGTCGCATACGACCCGGTAGCGAACAAATCGACATTAGAGTTCGCCAGCGCTCTGGCGCACGGTACCTACAATCTACGTGTCGGTGCTTCCGAGGAGCCGAATAACACGCGGAAGACGGCAAGCACGGAGGAAACGGCAGTCCAAGTCGGTTCTCTCTTCACTGGGAACCCCTCGGGCTCGGCTAGCTTTTCGCAAGTCGCGTTCACGGGTGACGATCAAGGATTGGCGGATGTCGACCTTTATCGGTTCGTCACATTCAGCGGTGACAACATTTCGGTCAGCGTAAGACCACAAGCAGGACAACATGACACCGTTGTGCGACTGTTCGACAAGGACGGTAACCAGGTTGCGATTGCCAACGCCGTCGGCAATGGAACACCCGACGAAATTCTAAATCACGTCGCCGCTATTCCCGGTACGTACTATGTGGGTGTCTCGTCCAGCGGCAACGCGAGCTACTCCACGGACGGAACCGGCGCCGTGAACGGGGTTACGACCGGATCGTACTTCTTGCGCATCGACGTAGACCAGACCCCTGTCTTTGCCGAGAGCAATATCTCCGATGCCAACGGCATCACCGCCACGGCGACAACAGTCAAACTGGATAGTATTTCCAGTTTTCCGCGGACTACTCCGTTTGACATTCAGATTGAA
The DNA here is from genome assembly GCA_964519825.1 of uncultured Pirellulaceae bacterium. Taxonomy (GTDB): domain Bacteria; phylum Planctomycetota; class Planctomycetia; order Pirellulales; family Pirellulaceae; genus CAZFLF01. The sequence continues at coordinate 2,656 of CAZFLF010000371.1, forward strand.
GCCGAGACATTGCGGGTTACCGGTATTAATGTCCCCCTCGGGATCTTTACCGTCGTACGCGGCATCAATGGCACTCAGCCAACCACCCATGTGTTGAGCCAAAGCGTCCGCTACGGCGACGACAATTCGAGCTTCGCGACGGCGTCAAACATCGGCCTGCTAGGAGTGGCGACGAAAGTGTTTTCCGCCACGATTTCCGCACAGGAAAACCTTGTCCTGCCGCCGTTCCCGGGTGGTAACGATCAACCAGGTGCCCGACACGTACCGCCCGAGGGAGATGACGAATTCAATGGGAATCACTCCGGCTCAAATCTCGGCCTCGACGCCGACGGAGTGAATGTCACACTGACCGTTGATCCGCCCGCCGTGAATCCGCCCAACGGGGTGCTGACCGATGTTTCGTCGACGCTGGTCGCTCCGGCGATCGGTGTCGTCGATTACAACTTCCAAGACATCTACGGCACCGACCTGCAAGGCAACTTTCTGCACAATGGCATCACGGAGAACCAAAAGGAGCGAGCGCGGGAGATTTTCGAGCTGTACAGCTATTACGGCGGCGTTCAATTCCGCGAAACCCCAAACTCCGGCATTACGGTTGTGACAGGTGATTTGCGGGCCATTGACGACACAACCCCAGTTGGCCCTGGCGGCGCTGCCGGCCTGGCTGGTGTGACGAATACAGGTGTTTTAGCCGCGATCGTGGATGCCAATGATGGGGATTTCGCCGAAAGCGCATACGGTGGGATTTGGTTCAGGATCGCCATGCACGAGATCGGTCACACGCTGGGACTCGATCATACCTATGATGTTTCGTCGATTATGGGTGCCGCCCTGACTGGCGAACCCTCATTTCCGGGCGATGTCGATTTGGTGCAATTGCGTCGGGCGTTTCGTCCCGACAGCACGGACATTGACCTATACAAATTCACGATTAACGAGCCTGGCAAGTTCTCGGCTGAAACCACTGCGGAACGCCAACAGTTGGCCAGCTTGCTCGACACTTCGTTGCGGCTCTACCGCCAAGTCCAAGACGCGACCGGCATCCCGGTGCTGGATGAACGCGGGATTCCGGTGCGCGAGTTGGTTTCACAAAACGACGATTACTTCAGCAACGATTCGTTTATCACACTGGATCTAGAGCCTGGCACCTACTTCATCGGGGTCAGCAGCACCGGGAATACGAGCTACGATCCGGCGATATCCGACAGTGGCTTCGGTGGCACAAGCGACGGTAAGTACGACTTGCAATTGTCATTCGAGCCGACACCGAACAGCGAGTTGCTGGATAAAGCGCCCGCGATCAACGTTACCGGCAACGGCGCGACGATCAATGATCCGCAGTACCTCGAAATCACCGATGAATCTGCGGTCACCCGCCGATTCGAGTTCGACAGCAATAACACGCTAGTGACCGGTACCGCTCGGTCGGTCCAATTCTCCGGCGATTCAACGTCGCAGCAAATCGCGAATTCCCTCGCGATTGCGATCAATAATGCGGGGTTTGGTACCCTGGCCGAAGTCAGCGGAACGCGCATCCGGCTTTCAGGCAACCCGATCATTAAATTGGGACCTGGCCTGGTCGGAATCGAACTCAGTAAGTCCATGGCCGATCCGGGTGACGCGGCCAGTCAAGCAGCCGGCGTACTCGTGGGGTTGCCACTCGATGGCGATGTCGACGGGTTACCTGGCGGCGAGTTCAACTTCTGGTTCGAAGTTGGCCACACGGTCTTTGTGGATAAGGCCACGACGGCGGCGGCCGGAACCCAGGATGGCGAACGACTGACTCCATTCGCCAACATCGGTCCGGCGCTAGAAAAGGCCCGTTTCCGGATCATTGCGCCGATTGCGGGGGAAACGGCCATTACCCCTGGGCAGACGTTCATCATCGACGATGGGGTCAACCCGGCAACGACATTCACATTCACAAACGGTCCGGCAACGGGACGGAATGTCGTGCTGACCGGCGCCGGCATGACGCCCAGCGAAGTCGCACTGGCAATTGATCAAGCCATCATGCGCCCCGGCAATCCGGCATTGAACATCACGTCGGCCGTCTCGACCGTCTCGGACGACATCGTGATTTTGACCGTGCTGAATCCTTCGTCCCCCTCGATTACGGCGATTGATTTGAGCGGCACACCGTCCCTGGTTACGACACCGAATCTGGTGCGAATCGTTGGGAACGGGGATGTGATAAACGCTCCGGACTTGGTGCAGCCGTATCGGTTTGGTGTCAGCGATTCTGGACAGGTTCAGCCCGACGGAACTGAGTTCAACGTCGCGCAGGGTGTCACGGTGATGATCGACGAAGGCGCCGTGTTCAAGCTACAAAGCGTCGTGATCGATGTTGGCAGTCCTTCACAAAACGTCGATCGCAGCGGCGCCGCGCTGCAAGTACTGGGCGTACCGGGCAATAACGTTTTGTTTACCGCATTGGGCAAGGATTCGATTGGCGGTGACAGCGATGGCGTCACCGACGGCGCCAAATCGGGAGATTGGGGCGGTATTGCTTACCGCAGTGATTCTGATTTGGAAGACCGCAACATCTTCTTAAGCATAGTCAATCACGCCACGATCGAATTCGGCGGTGGTGAAGTGACCGTCGAGGGACAGGATCGACGTTTTGCGTCAGTTCATTTAGAGACAGCTCGCCCGACGGTTTCCTATAACCTGATCACCAAGAGCGCCGACGCGGCGATCTCCGCGGATCCCAACAGCTTTGACGACTCACTGCGACGCATCGGACCACTGGTGCGCGCCAACCGCGTGATCGATAACACGATCAATGGTTTGTTTGTCCGAATCGATACGCAATTCGGGGCTCCGCTGGATCGGCTTGAAGTTCCAGCGCGTTTTGACGACACCGATATCGTGCACGTCATCACCGAGAATCTGCAGATTGCCGGAAACCCCGGTGGTCCGTCGATCGCCAACAAGATCCACCAGATCACCTACAGCCCATTTCCGACGGGCGGAACATTCCAGCTGCAATTCCAGGACGGCGACAACATCAAAACAACGCGGCCAATCGATTTTGATGCGCCAACGAACATCAATACGAACGAAATCCAAGAATTAGGTTACACCACGCCGCTCACGTCGGGAACTTTCACTTTAACTTTCACACATCCGATCACTGGCGCGGCAGCCACCACGTTCACACCTATCAATTTCGACGCCACGGCGGATCAGATTCGTCAGGCGTTGGAACAGCTGGGATCGATCAATCCCGGGGATGTGTCAGTCACCCCCAAAAATCCGGCGGAGACGCGACTCAATCGAACAAGCATGCTGATCCAGTTCACGGGCCTTCTTTCTGGCGAGACGATTTGGAACGTTCCCGACGGCGGAGCGCCAAACGTGATTCCACCCATTTCGCCATTTCAACCGCTCGATGGAATTCCTGATGGCCACCAGATCGTTGACACGCCAATACCAGGCGGTGTCCGGGCGCTGGTACCGTCGGTCGTCAATCTTACCGTTACGTCGACTCCCATTAAGGTCTCGATCAAGAACCGTTTGGCTCAGGACTACCTGACAGGAATTGACCGCCAGGACGTTATCGTCACCGGCGGCCCTTTCCCCAGCGTACCGGTCCAGATCGAATTCACGGGCAAGTTTGCCGGCTTCGACCCTCCGCAGTTGGACATCCTCGGCGCAAGTCTGGTCCCAGCAAATGCGGCAAGTCTTTCGGAGGTCGGCGGCGTCGCTGTGACGGCGACTCCGGCGGGTCGGCTGGCAATTGATCCGGGCATTATTGTCAAACTGGAAGGCGCACGGATCGAAGCTGAGCGTGGCGCGTCGACGTTTATCGCCGAAGGAACTGCAGAAAAGCCGATCATCTTTACAGCATTGAAGGACGATCGTTTCGGTGCCGGAGGAACGTTTGATACATCCAGCGATTTGAATGCCACGCAGGGCCAACCGGGGCAGTGGGGCGGGCTGGTGTTTAACGCCGTTTCCCGCGCCAGCATTGACCACGCGTTAATCACCTTCGGCGGCGGGCCTA
>CAZFLF010000372.1:0-6663 GCA_964519825.1 uncultured Pirellulaceae bacterium
GCGCAGCCGCGGCGGCCTCGGCCTTGGCCTAGCCCTGGTCAAGGGGCTGGTCGAACTACACGGCGGGCAAGTTTCGACGACCAGCTTGGGGTTGGGTCAGGGGGCGGAGTTCACAATCCACCTGCCGCTCGCGGCAACTCAACCCGAGATTCCAAAGGAAGTGCGGCCGAACCAATCTACCTCGCAATCGTTACGTATCCTGATCATCGACGATCAGCGCGATGCCAGTTACCCCTTGCGCAAGCTGCTCGAATTCGACGGACACCGGGTGGAAGTAGCTGCCGACGGACCGACCGGTGTCGAAACGGCCAGCCGATTCGAGCCGCAGATTGTCTTATGCGACATTGGATTGCCGGGGGGGATGAACGGCTACGCGGTCGCCCACGCATTGCGGGGAAACCCGCGGACCTCTGGGGCAACTCTTGTAGCGGTGACCGGCTATGGTCAGGAAGAAGACCGCCGACAGTCCGCGGCCGCGGGGTTTGACCGTCACTTGACGAAGCCCGTTGGGCAGTATGAGCTGCGGAGTCTGTTATCCAACGTCCCGATTCACCGGCCGGAGTGACGACATTCTCGAGTTGCCGCATGACGGCGGCGACCGAGTCCTGCTTCCAACCGCAATCAGCCTGTCCGCGGACGGACTAGAGCGGTCGTCAAACGCGATAGCTTACGGACGACGGTCGATCTTCCAGTCGGGCGTTTGCCCCTCCTGTGGCGGTTATGCTACAATCTGCCCCGACTGGTTCGTCCGGACCAGGGCTACAACGCGGTGTTCTGATTGGAACCGTGAGGAATTCGCAGCGTGACCACCGATGCCAAAGTGCTCCGGGCTGACCGGTTTGCAGAGATCGGCAATGTGATTCAGCGGGATTGTGGCATCATAATCGATCGCTGGAGTCGCCGGGCCGTCCTGGAGCAATCGCAGGCGAAACGGGTCCATCAAGACGTCTTGCTCGATCACCTGCCCACCTTTCTCAGGGAATTGGGACGCGGCCTCACCGAATCGGGCGATCCGTTCAATTCCCCGCACTATCCGGTGGCCGTTCTGCACGGCGAGCAACGCTGGGAGGTCGGCTGGTCGCTGAGCGAAGTGATCCGCGACTTCCAGATTCTCCGTTTGGTCGTTTTGGACTTTCTGGACGAAGCTCTCGACCGCTCGCTAAGAATGCGTGAAGTTCTGGCGGTCGGTTTGGCGCTTGACGAAGCCATTGAAGCCAGCGTGGCCCGATACATGCGATTTTGTGACGAGCAGTCGCAGCAGCAGAATGAGACCCTGCGCGAAGCGGACCGTCGTAAAAATGAATTCCTGGCGACGCTCGCCCATGAATTGCGGAACCCCCTAGCGCCTCTTCGGAACTCGCTCGACGTCGTCCGTCTCAATCGCTCTGATCCTGCGGTGATCGATCAAGTTCGAGAGATCATGGACCGCCAGGTTCAGCAAATGACCCGCCTGGTGGACGACTTACTGGACATGTCGCGCATCGCCTTGGGAAAACTCGAACTGCGTAAAGAACGGTTGGACCTGAAAGCCGTCCTAACGCAGGCCGTCCAGATGAATGCGCCGTTGGCTGAGGCCCGGCGGCAGATTGTGGCGGTCGAATTGCCTCCCGCACCGCTGTGGGTGGACGGGGACCAGTCCCGGCTCGTGCAGATTTTCGTCAACTTACTGAACAACAGCGTCAAATACACACCGGACGGAGGCCGCCTGACGCTTCAGGCCACTCAGCAGGCAAGTCAGGTGATCGTGCGGGTGCACGACAACGGAGTCGGCATTCCGGACGAAATGTTGACGCAGATCTTCGATATGTTCACCCAGATCGATCTGGGATCAGACCGTTTGCAGGGAGGACTCGGGATTGGTCTGTCGCTAGTGCGTCAATTGGTGGGATTGCATGACGGAAAAATCACAGCCAAAAGCGCTGGCCACAACCAGGGAAGCGAGTTTACTGTGAGCCTTCCGCTCGTCGACGGTGTTAGCCAAGATTCGACGCAGGAGTCCGACGGGCAGCGGGCAGCGACCAGGCGACGCATTCTGCTGATCGAGGACAATCCCGACGGCCGGAATAGTCTGACTCTGTTGCTGAAGCTAGTGGGGCACGAGGTCGAAGCTGCCGAAGATGGCCGGCGTGGAATCGAAGCCGCAACCGCTTCGCCGCCCGACGTGGCACTGATTGACATCGGGTTGCCGGATATGGACGGGTACCAGGTGGCCACTCACTTGAGAGGGGTCCTCGGCAAACAGACCGTATTGGTGGCCCTGACCGGTTTCAGCCAGCCCGAAGACCGGCAACGCGCGCTGGCGGCAGGCTTTCATAGCCATTTAACCAAACCGGTCGATCTGCGCACGCTTCAGGCGCTGCTGGCGACACATGGTGCGCCAACAGGCGGCCAATGGCCCGATGCGGGGTCAGGTTCGAAGTCGCCTGAGCCGGATCCGCGCGGGGAAGGCGTCTAAGTTCCACCGTTTCGGCATCGCAAATGCTTCGCAAATCCTTTGTGAAAGCCACATTCGCGACCGGGTCGTCCATTCGCAAAACTAAGCCGAAGGCATTGGTAATATGCGGACATTTGCCTGCACGTGCGGTAACCGACTTTTTTTCGAAAACACTCAGTGTTTGGCCTGCCAGCGCGATGTCGGGTGGTGTCCTGCTTGCCGCACTTTGTCGCCACTCGTCGCAGACGCTCACGGCGGTTTAACTTGCGACAATCCGGCCTGCCATGCCGAACTCGTGAAATGCCAGAATTACGCGGTAGCGAACGTGTGCAATCGATGTTGGTCGCCCGGCCGAGGCCCTTCGACCCCGCCGTTCTGTGATTCTTGCCGACTGACTGATGTGATCCCCGACCTGACAATTCCGGGCAATCGTGAGAAATGGTACCGCCTGGAGGTGGCGAAGCGACGGCTGCTTTATCTCCTTGATCTCCTTCAGTTGCGGTACGGGCGCGTGGAAGACGGAATCACCCCACCGCTATCATTCGATTTCAAGTCCGACGTAGTCCCCGCCAATGGGGTTTGGCGCACGATGACAACCGAGCGTGTCTACACCGGGCACCACGAGGGGAAGATCACGATCAACGTTCGCGAGGCCGACGACGTCGAGCGCGAAAAACTCCGCGTCGATTTCCAGGAAGCGCATCGCACGTTGAGTGGCCACTTTCGTCATGAAATCGGCCATTATTACTGGCAGATGCTGGTCACGAACAAGTGCGAGAGCGAATTCCGACAGGTATTCGGCGATCACGAGGAGCCCTCGTACGCTGAGGCGTTGGAAACCTACTACCGTGACGGACCTCCGGCCGATTGGAAAACGCGATTTGTCAGTGCCTACGCCGCCATGCATCCCTGGGAGGACTTCGCCGAGACGTTTGCACTGTATCTAGATATGGCCGATGTCCTCGATACAGCGAGTCACTCGGTCCTCATGACCGGTGTCGATCTTCAAACGACGGAATTCCCAGACATGATTGCCCGCTATCTGGAGCTGGGGGTGGCCGCGAATGAATTGAATCGCAGCATGGGACTGATTGACTTGGTTCCGGAAGTGCTTACACCAGTCGTTTGCGAAAAGCTGTCATTCGTGCACAGCCTTGTGCGACGGTATGCATTACGGGCGACTGACTCCCCAACTGAAGCGGTCTCGCACGCCCCCTGCGAGACTTGCTGCGAAGTCTAAACTGATGCCAAGTCTAAACTGGCAAAGAAATGCTTCAGACGCGATCCGTCAGCCGGCGCGTCACTCATTCGCGGCAGCGGTCGAAGTCACGCACCGTCCGTTCTAAAAGGCCGGCTGTTTTCTGTGTAATCCGTGCACTTATCTGGCGGGCGAACCATTTCGCCATCGCTCGCATCCCCGATTCGCAGGTGTCGCATGTGGTGACACTTTGTCGGTCGTTCTGACCGCAATCGAACCACCATGTAAGCGTTTTTTTGACGAGAAAGGGCTTGAATTCGGCATTACCCATTAATTCGTCGGCGAAACGCGTTTTTGCTAACTGCAGAATCTGTCGGCTTCAGTGCAGTGCGTGATATCTGCTCGTTCCAGTCGGAAAAACATCCTGCTGTTCCGGCGCAGACTTTGCAATATAGGAGTACGTCAATCCGCAACTCAGCAACAAGTTATTTACGTTGAGAGACGCAAGATGGAAACCAAACATTCGGGCAAAGTGGGATGGGCGATTCTCTGGTTGTTAGGGGTCCCGATTCCTGTGCTTTTGTTCCTATTTGTACTTCGTGGCTGTACGTGAAAAAGCAATTCGTTTGCGCAACGCCGCCGATCGCCGTCCGGAAGTTCCGTCGTCAAAATTGCCACCCGGTGCCGGCCTTCGTAAGTTCAATCCTCTCGTGGTTAGGAGTTTCATGATGGACGCCCCTTATAGTTCACCGGCTGGCTCAACAGTCCGCCAAAGCCCGATTTCACAATGGGAAGATGAAGGCGGAGCGCTCCCAACGGGGCCCATGATTGCGTCGTGCACGACCTCATGTGTCAACGTGGGAAATGCCGAGCGTATCGTGTCCGCTGTTGCGGGGGGAGTCTTACTGCTGCATGGATTGTCGTGCCGCTCTCTGAGCGGATGGTTACCGGCGATCTTTGGCGGCTGTTTGCTGTATCGCGGAGTGACCGGACACTGCCAGGTTTACGATGCCTTAGGCCGAGTAAGACGGATCAGAACCGAAAAGCATTTTTTTCCACAGACAAAAGGAGACTCTCAATGAAACTCGAATCGTTGCATGATCTGTACGTCGACGAGCTCAAAGACCTCTATAACGCCGAGTCGCAGCTGATCAAAGCGCTGCCTCAGATGGCGAAGGCCGCGTCGTCCCCAGAACTGGCTCAAGCCTTCGAAGACCATCTGGAAGAAACCAAAGGCCAGGTGGAACGCCTCGATAGAATCTTCAAGAAGCTCGACGCCAGCCCGAAGGGGAAGAAGTGCAAGGCGATGGAAGGTCTTATCGAAGAAGGCAAGGAGTTCATCAAGGAAGAAGATATCGATTCAACCGTTCTAGACGCCGCTCTGATTTCCGCGGCTCAGAAGGTGGAGCATTACGAAATGGCCGGCTACGGTTGTGTCCGCACGTTCGCCAAATTACTCGGCTATGACGAAGCGGCCGACTTGTTGCAAGAGACGCTTGACGAGGAAGGCGCCGCTGACAAGAAGCTCACCGAATTGGCCGAGTCAGTAATCAATGTTGAGGCCGCCGTAGCTGAGGATGAATAGTCGAGGCAGGAGTCGGACTTTCCCCGGATCACCTGAAGCTATGGGTCGATCTGGTCACGATACGGGTCAACAAGGCGCGCCCGCGACGAGCGGGCGCGCCTTGCCCCGATCGTTCGCGAGGCCGAGTGCTTCGCGGTAGCAGTGTTTGACTTAAAGGAAGGACACAAAGTTGAAAACCGAAAGTGTCGTCGGAATTTACGGCAGCTTTGCGGACGCGGCCAACGGAATTCGCTTGTTGGACGAAGCTGGCTTTCCTCACGATCAGGTCTCATTAGTCACTTCCGCCATCGATGCTCGCTTGCCACGAGAACGAGCCGCGGTCCAACCAGGTGACGAATCCGAAAACAAGGCAGCTGCCGGTGCGGCGGTTGGCGGTTTGCTCGGCCTGCTGGTGGGCGCACCTCTATTAGCTATTCCTGGCATCGGCCCATTGTTGTTGGCTGGACCCCTAGCCGCCGGTATGACTGGAGCTGTAGTCGGCGGTTTCTTGGGTTCGATGTCTGGTTGGGGGGTGCATTCAGATCACGTGGCTGAGTACCAACGCAAGGTCGCGGAGGGGAAAGTCTTGGTTATTGTCCATGGTAATCCCCGCGAGGTGGCGCAGGCGGAACGCATCTTGCGCGAATCCAATCCGCTTGAAATCCACGTGCATGCCCCCGACAGTGCCGATTCGGAAGAAATCGCTGCACAATGACCAATTTGTACCGGGCCTGCGAATCCAACCTTCCGGTCAAATCCGCACCGTTTGGTAAAGCATTCTACTAGCGCACTGAGCGGAATTGAGCAGCGGATCCATTCGGACTGGGGCCACAGTCACGGCTCACCGGCTATTCGCGATTAGGAACAGCGTAGAATCTCTGCGGTTGAGGCTGTTTTACGCAGTCTTCCACAGCGTTCAGCGTGATTCGCGGAATTCGGAGGTTTTCTCAGACATTCGGCACACGGCTTGCTAAATCCCGTGGGAGGTATCAGCCACAAGGACTCGCAAAAACTTGCTAGATGGAGCGAATAAATGTCGACAACACTTACCGTCAGCCGCCCCTCGCCGATTCGCAAGCGCGCACGGGAAATCAACGCATCCTGGCTACCGAGTGAACGTCGCCAGCGAGCAGAAGAAGGACAGAAACGACGGCAAGAACTCGTTTCGCTACTGTCTGCTCAATTGATGTTACTTGAGGAAGAGGAATTTGCTGCAGAGCGCCGCAACGAGTATCGAGCGTGAGCTTCCATTTGCCGCTGTCCCAATTCGGCGTGAACCGTGGGATCGACTATCCAAGCTATTTACTACGCGCGGCACTACCATTAACCCCAGTTGCCGCATCCGCTCTAACTTTATGGCGGGTCTCTCTGGTAGCAATTCTTAAATCGTTCGATCGAGCGCGATCTTCACTCAGTCTGCAGGCTAATCACCGACCCCCGTGTCCCGTTGAAATGCTTCGGCAAACC
>CAZFLF010000373.1:0-6641 GCA_964519825.1 uncultured Pirellulaceae bacterium
GAACCGGATCGGAGCCATGCTGAAATAGGTGTTGCTCGCAGGATGTCCCGGCAAGTGTCCAGCAATCTGAATGGCCGTCAGCGCTTCGCGCCAGTGCCAATGCAGCGGATTCCAGTCCCCGCCCGTGAGCGCCTCTTTCGCCGTAGCGAACTTCTCTTGCTTCGCTGCCGCCAGCACCTGCTCGAATCGCAGGAAATCTTTCACGTTCCCAGCAAAGAAGACCGGGTGGTTGACCATTACAAAATCCTGTGTCTGGGCGCCATTGTCTTCCGAGGATAGTCGCTCGCCCGCGACCTCCAATACCTTGATCGCCATACCGCGGCCATCGGGGACAAAATCAGGCTGCGGCTGGCTGGCGGAATTGGAGAACCGCACCGCGGCCGAGAAAGCGCGTTCCTCGGCGAAGAGTCCTTGGGCTAATTCGGCTGGCAAGTTGGGGAGCACGCGAAATTCCCCCGTCGCACAGCCGTGGACTTTTACATGCACATCGCCCTGAAACTTCCCTCCCTTCTCACGGCTTTGCTTGAGAATCTTCTCCAGAGCTTGGATCGCCTGGCGAATATCATCCGGCTCGTCACTCGGAGGAACTTCGACGCTATCTAAATAGAGGATTGGTTCGCGGTTGGCCATCGCCATCTCGTCACCTCAAGACTACGTACTCGTTGGGATCGGCACGGCCATTCAATGTAAACGATTCTCGCTTCCGCCCCATCGCAAAGGAGCCGGATGGCCACTGGTTCGCGGATTTCGCAGCGGTCGCCACAGGGAAAGACTTTCACTACCGCATCCTGGGAAAACGACCTCTGCCTCCGTTTCTCGCGACTGCCGGAAATGCGTTTCCCAACTCGAATTGACCGTCTGATATTCGTCCCAGAAGTGACCAATGCCCAATGTGACTTACTTTTTCTCGGCGAACCTCGCCTGCAAGCGTTTGTGCATTTCCTCCGGCGTGACGTCTTCCTTATGTGTGGCCACCCACCACAGGTGCCCGAACGGATCTTCGAGTTGGCCGGAGCGGTCGCCGTAAAACTGATCCATGACGGGCTTACGCTCCTTGGCGCCGGCAGCCAGCGCCCTTTTGAAAAACGCGTCGACGTCGTCGACGTAGAGATGGATGCTGACAGGCGAGCCGCCTAGCGTTTGCGGCGACTTGCCTCCGTACTCCGGGAACTCATCCGCCAAGCATGATCACGGAATCGCCTAAGCGTATTTCCGCATGGCCGAGGCGTCCGTCAGGCATCATTAATCTGTAGATCTCGGTCGCTCCGAACGCCTGCTTGTAGAACTCCAGCGCCTCGACGGCATTGTTGATGGCTAAGTAAGGCGTCACGGTGTGATGTCCAGCAGGTATGGGCTTTACGCTCATGGGTGTCTCCTTTTCTTTAGCCGTTCGCTCTGAGGACAGGAGTCTAAGTGTCGTGGCGCCTGAAACATCGGTATGCGCAATTGTAAACGGACGACTCTACAGGTTCACCGTCTTGAAGCGACGCCGATAGCTGACGTTTCGCCCCGACACCATGAACACCCCGTCCCCACGGTAGTGAATTGTCTTCGGGTAGCGGGGTGATGTCGCCACATGCGCCTTCACTACCTCGAAGACGAACAGTCCGTACCGGTTGATCAGGCTGGTGTCGACGAGTTTGCACTCGAAGTTCGCATAGCACTCGGCGATGAGGGGCGCGGCGACCTTGGCCGCTTTCTGCGGTGTGAGGCCGTACTTCTCAAACTTGTCGACATCGGGCCCGTGGTTATTCCCGACTCCGATGACCGCGTCTACGAGATCAAACGTTGGGACGTTGATCACGCACTCTGTGCTGCGTCGAATCAGCGAAAAGCTGTGGTTCTGGTCCCAGATGTAACAACCTACCAACGCCGGCTCGAACCCCATCATCATGTGCCAGCCAAGGGTCATGATGTTCCGCTCCCCCTTGTGTGCAGAACTCACGAGCACAATGGGGCCCGGCTCAAGGAAGCGACGGATCTTTGTGAGGGGGAAATCCTTTTTCTTATAGGTCTGCATTCGATTTGATTCTCCGGCTCGTCCGTGGATTCGAGATCAACAATCGGCGTGTCCATCGCTTTGGCCGCACACGTGGGATCGAAATATTCGCGTAAGAAAACGATCTTGCCCCCGACAGCGCGGAAGAAAACCGGAACACGTTGAACGCGACGCACAAATCATAACGCGCGATGATCGGTTGCTCGATGACTTTGATCTCATTGCCCGCCGCTTCGTCGAACCTGAGAATAGTGGACGACGAGGCCCTGGTGTTCGGAACTGTTGTGTGGCACCGTCCGGGAGTCGCCAGCCTTCGGACAAGTCCGAACAGGCAATCGAAAAGAACGAGGACAAATCGAGGACGAGCTAGTCGTGACCAAGTCAGCCATACCCCTTTTGCAGAAAGACAGTCATGCTGAAAATCGCAGTCATCATTGGAAGTACCCGACCAGGACGCGTTGGCGAGTCCGTCGCCAAGTGGGTTTACGAACTCACCAAGAAGCGCACGGACGCAGAATTCGAGCTGGTCGATATCAAGGATTTCAACCTTCCTCTGCTCGATGAACCGGTACCTCCGTCGATGGGACAATATTCCAAGCAGCACACCAAGACGTGGGCCGCGAAGATCGATTCGTTCGACGGTTACGTATTCGTGACGCCTGAGTATAACCATGGCATCTGCGGTGCCCTGAAGAATGCCATCGACTTTGTCTTCCGCGAGTGGAACAACAAGGCGGCCGGCTTTGTCGGCTATGGCAGCGTCGGTGGTGTGCGCGCGGTGGAGCACCTGCGGCTGGTGATGGCGGAGGTGCAGGTCGCGACAGTGCGTAATCAGGTCGCGCTTTCGCTCTTCACCGACTTCGAGAATTACACGAACTTCAAGCCGGCTGCGCACCATGAGAAGTCAGTGAACCAGATGCTCGATCAGCTTATTGCCTGGAGCGGCGCCCTGAAGACCCTGCGCGTACCCGCACAATGAGGCTTTGTCGCGTAATTGACAATACGCCATCGGCGGCTCGCCTAAAAATCATCTGGTAGAACTGGTTGGGGTCAGGACATGCCGCAGAATGGCCATTCGTCGCCTTCTTCTCACCGCCAATCGGCTCTACGGAATTCACCCGGAGCTGAGGGTTACGCACCCGCAGATGACCTGCTGTTGGATGAATTGCAACGCGCAGCGTTCGGCTATTTCTTGAAGGCAGTCAATCCGGCCAATGGTCTGATCGCGGACACCTCGCGCGAGAATTCACCGGTCAGTATCGCCGTCGTCGGGTTCGCCTTGGCGTGCTATTCGGTGGCGGTCGAGCGCGGATGGATGGCGCGGGAGGATGCGGTCAGGCGCAGCCTCGATGCCCTGCGCTTCTTTCGCGACAGCGATCAGAGCGGCAGTCCGGAAAGTACCGGGTACAAAGGCTTCTACTATCACTTTCTCGACCTGAAAACGGGCGCCCGCGTGTGGCGCTCGGAGCTATCGATGATTGACACGGCGCTGCTGATCGCCGGCGCCCTGACCGCCAGTCTGTACTTCACCGCGGATAACACGGAAGAATCCGAGTTGCGCGAGCTTGTTGATTTTCTCTATCGTCGCATTGACTGGCCTTGGGCGCAGAACGGTGACGGCGCGCTGGTGCAGGGCAGGAAACCGGAGTGCGGTTTCCTGCGCTACGGCTGGGAGGGTTATAACGAGTCGCTCGTGCTGTACGCTTTGGCGCTGGGCTCGCCGACGCACGCGATCACGCACTGGTGTCACAAAGCCTGGACCTCGACATACCAGTGGGAGAATTTGTACGGCTACGATTTTCTATACGCGGGTCCGCTATTCATGCACCAATTTTCGCACGCGTGGATCGATTTTCGCGGAATCCAGGACCCCTTCATGCGCGAGAAGCGCTGCGACTATTTCGAGAACAGCCGGCGAGCGACTTATGTGCAGCGCGAGTATGCGCAACGCAACCCGCACGGTTTCGCCGGTTACGGCGAGAACTGTTGGGGCTTCTCGGCCTGTGATGGCCCCGAGCGCAATTTGCCAGAGGACCTGAAGAAGCGGCGGCGCGTGTTTGGTTATGCAGCGCGCGGCGTGCCTTACGGGCCCGATGATGGGACGCTCTCGGGATCGGCGCCGCTGGCCTCGCTGCCATTCGCGCCCGAGATCGTTTTGCCTGCCGTGCGCGGCATGCAGCGGCACTATCCCGAAATGCTCTCCGAAGGACAATATGCCGGCAGCTTCAACCCGAGTCTTCCAAGCGGCGACGGGAGCATCTGGGTCTCGCCCGGCCAATTTGGCCTCGACCAGGGGATCGTTGTGATGATGATTGAAAACCATCGCACGGACCTTATCTGGAGGCTTACTCGGGCGTGTCCCATATTCCGCACCGGTCTGCGCCGTGCCGGGTTCAGCGGCGGCTGGTTGTAGTTTCTTTTAATCGACGGATCGGTGTTCCATGCAGCAGCCGAATGACACCCCTTCGTGTGCGACATCTCACTACGTCCCAGATTTTTCGCTGGCCAGTCGACACGTCAGTCCGACTATCTTGTCGCCCTTAACCGTGATGTGGTGGTCGATGATGACGGGGTCGGGGAGACCGGTCCTGTCGAAGTTGCCATCGACTTTGGTCGTCACGACAGTTTCACCGTTGCGGTCGGCGACGTCGAGGACTTCGAGCGTGACCTGGGCATCCATGATTTCGTGGTCGCTCCACGCCTTGATCGCCTCGATGCCGCGGAACTCCCGGCCTACGTCATTGACGATGGCGCTTTCGGCGAAGCAGGCGATGAAAGCGGCAGGGTCGTGGTTGTTGGCGGCCCGGACGTAGGCAGCGGCAACCTCAGGTAATGTCGTCGTCATAGTAGCACCTCGTTTCTACTGGTTGTGAACTGGAGCCCATTGCTCCGTTTAGCTCTTGGACACAACCAGAGACCGACCGTGACAATTCCTCGTCTAAATTCTTCGGTTCAGATGCAGCGCCGCGCAGACCGCCGGGTTTTCCAGCATCCGCCGGAACCAGTTGACCTGGTCCGAGGGCTGGAGAAACGGGTGATCGCGGTAAATGGCCGCGTTCTGTTCTGCAACGACGTCCTCAATCTCGCGGACCGTTTCGGCAGCGACATCCTTGACTCGCTCGACATGCTGCGGAACGAACAGGAGGTGGTGGGGATCGACATGGCCCTGCTCGATAAAGCCCTTGGTCTTCTTCGGACAGCGGCAGGGGTTGTTCTTGTTCACCAGTCCACACTGATTATTCATAAAGCTGTAGAGGTCGCGGCGTGCGCGCGCCAGGCACTGGCGGAAGCTGTCGGCGGTCATCTCCAGAACTTCGCCACCAACCGTGTCGCTGGCACCGAGGATCTCGCCAAGCGTGAAGATCAGCCGCTGCTTGCGGTCCAGGCAGAGGAGCATACCAATCGTGCAGCCGATCTTGGCTTCTTCGACCAGGAGCGGCACCTCAACGGGCACGCTTTTCGGATCGGGCAAGTCGAGGTCGGGCGTGCGGTCGATGGCGGCGCCATACATGGCGAACGTCAACTTTTGTGTCTCCACGCTGCGGCGCTTCATGTTAAGGACATGATTGGCGGCGATACGGTACAGCCAAGTACGGAACTTGCTTTCGCCCTTGAAGGTGCTGAGCTTGGTGATGACCTTGACGAGTACTTCCTGGGTGACCTCCTCGGCGTCGTGCGGTTGGAAGACCATGCGGACGGCGATGTTGTAGATCCACGCCTGATGCCGCAGGACCAGCTTCTCGAGCGCGGCGCGGTCGCCGTTCTTGGCCTGCTCGACCAAGTCGGCGTCCGCAGGATCACCCTCGGCGACCTCGGTGAAGGGGTTGAACATGACTCGGCTCCTGGGGCCCTTAGGTATGGGCATTTTCGACGGATGAAACAACGTCCAGTTGCTTGGACACCGTTGAACGGCGAGTGTGACAGCTCGAGGGACTGAAATAAGTGCTCGTTCGGCGTGTCGTTTGCTACGATTTTGCCAAAACCGCCCGTACCATGACCGATGGTGGACGGTTACCCGTTTCTGCAATGAGCTGCTCAGTCGAACGGAGGCCCTATGCGAGACGCTCCAAAATCGAGCCCGCCAAATCCGTCCCGCCGTACTTTTCTTTGGACTACGGCCAGCACTGCGGCCGGTGCAGCCATTGCGGCGTGCGAACCAATACACGCGGACAGCACTGCTGGGCAGATCGACTCCCCCGCGGCGAGTGCGGATGGGCCCAATGTCGAGGGCGCGGTCCCGATCACACTACGTATTAACGGCAAGGACCGCCAACTTCGTGTCGACCCTCGAACGACCCTGCTCGATTGCCTGCGTGAGACCGTCGCTCTCACCGGAACGAAGAAGGGGTGTGATCACGGGCAATGCGGCGCATGTACGGTGCATGTGAATGGCAGGCGCGTGAATTCCTGCCTGAGCCTGGCCTTGATGCACGACGGGGAAGAAATCACAACCATTGAGGGGCTCGGCACACCTGACGCTTTGCATCCCATGCAGGCGGCATTCGTTGCCTGCGACGGATACCAGTGCGGATATTGCACTTCAGGCCAGATCATGTCGGCCGTTGCGTTGCTCAAGGAACCATGTGGCCCGGACGACGCGGCCGTGAAGGAACTGATGAGCGGCAACATCTGCCGCTGCGGG
>CAZFLF010000374.1:0-6623 GCA_964519825.1 uncultured Pirellulaceae bacterium
CGCCCGCAGCTCCTTGAGACCCTCACGAGTAACGTCGAAGGGCCCGCCGGGAACCAAGCAAAGATTCAACTCCGTCAAGTTGTGAAGTCTCTTCAGCTCCTTGAGCCCCGCATCGGTGATCTGCGTACCGCGGAGGTCGATGGTTTTCAGACTGTGCAGCTCCGCGAGGCCTTTGGCCCCTTCATCCGTAATGCCGCAATGGATCAGATCGAGGTGTTGCAAGTTCTTGAGATCCTTGAGTTCTGCGAGACCCGTTCCGGTGATTTCGTTGTAGCCGATCACGAGCGTGTGCAGGTTTTTAAGGGTCTTTAGCTCCGCCAGCCCTGCGTCGGTGATCTGAGTGCTGTCGAGATCGAGCGACTGGAGGTTTTCAAGTTGCTTCAGGTGCGTTAGGCCTTGATTCGTGATGCCGGTGCAATCACGGCGCGGGATTCCGAGTCCCTGGCGGAACACGAGCGAAACAAGAATGGACTCACCGAGGTGGCCGGCGTTGCCTGCCGTGTCTGTTTGCAGGCCGGTGAAGCCCAGGTCTAGGTTCCGCAGACTCTTGACCTCAGCAATCTCCTGCAGCGCCGCATCGGTGATTCGGTAGCAGCGATTGAGGTTGAGGGACTGCAAATTCTTGAGTTCTTTCAGCCCCTTCAGGCCCTCATTCGTGACTCCGGTGTGTTCGAAGGACACGCCAATCACGGGTTTCCCTGGCGCCTGTTCATCGCGTGTGACCGTCCCGCCGAGCTTCGCGATCGCGAGGGCCGCCTTATCTTCGGCGTCGTCGGCACGGATGGGGGCTGAGGTTAGGCTGAGGGCCAAACAGAACACGAGAGACAGATCCAGAATCTTGCGCATGATCCATTCTCCTCAGTGGTTGCATTGCGGATCACTTGTTTCGTAATGCTTTCGATTACAACCGATTCGGTCGTTCTTAAGAGAACCTAATTTCGAAAGTCTTTGAGGTGGCTGAGATGTTCCCGGCGCTCAGGTAATGTCTGGCGCCAGCCAACATCAAGTTGGCGAACAGATACGATCGATCTTTTGGCTGCCTGACTTGGAGGAATCGCTCATGATTCGCCACCCATGTCGAATTGCGGCTTTCGTTTGTTGGCGTTGGACGAAGAATCCAAAGAAACAAGCGTGATCTCCAACTCCGCGACCACCAGATCGGGCTTGGTTTCAACGACCTTCAGCCGCCGGAGGCGACTTGAGGCGGCATTGACCGCCGTCCGCCGTTTGTCCACCCGCAGATCCAGGTGCTTGGGAGAACGCTGCCGCGGCTTCTGCGCGGTGAGGCCGGTTGGCACCCTGCCATCTGCGTCCTGGGGCAGAAACGCGAATCGTTTCCGGTCCCCCGGCGCCATTCCCACGACGCCTAAACTGACACTGGGAATTATGTCACAACTGCCAACGGTGAACTCGAGCACTTTTTGGGCCGGCGGCTTGGAGGGCGTTGCACCTGATTTGGGTACACGCGAATACTGAATTCGCACGCGGTCTCCAAGTTGGGCTTCGTGCATGGTGTACTCCTTATCAATACACCGACTTATGCAGCAGGCCTTAGAGCGTTGGCTGGGTTGGCAGTCGCCACTCGAACAGATGCAGCTCGCAGGTAGGGGGCGTCTTCCAACGTGTACTCGAGCTGTTGGCCCTTGCGCAGATCGTCGAAGCCGAATCTGTTTTCGACTACTTCGTGGGAGAAATACACCTCTCGGCCTTCGGCGTCCTCGATGATGCCGTAGCCCTTATCGTTGTGGTCGGGAACGAGTCGTGTGTTGGGCACGTATCGCTGCTGCGACAGGTGAACGAGCTTGATAAGTTTTCCGGTAGGCATGATGTATCCTCTTTTTTCGCGGCAGGTACGCGCAGCGATGCCTTAAGTCATCGTCCGCGCGGAGAATGATCGGCAACAGAACAGCACAGCAAGCGACCCGATGATTGCCAGTGGGAAGCTGCGGAAATCGAAGCCGGTCACACAGCCAGCACCGAACAAACCGCCAATGACAGCGCCGGCAACGCCCACCAGCATCATGTCGACGATCCCTAAGTGATCGAGCATAGTGGACTCAGGGCTTTTCGAGCCGAGTACCTAACTCGCCGCTGCCGTACATCCGTTCCCAGATCTCCAAGCGATGTACGGGAATACTGGAATCGACTTCGAAACCTAACTTCACCTTGCCGCCGGTCACGTCCAACACCGTGACTTTGAGCAAGCCTGGGAATCCGCCCCCGCCGCCCACGACTACCGTTTCCCGACTCTTCCTCGATAAGACCAACATGACGAAACTCCTATTTGATGACGGTTCCTATAGTTGTTGTCCGCTCCCAGTGCCTGCCGCTACGCGAGTGCGCGACGACTTAGCGGTAGATCCCTCTCCTCGGGCGACGGTTTCTTGCCAACGAGCTGTGACGTGCCTGTCGCGGCGAGACCCGCCGTGTTGTCTGACTGCGATCGATTCACGCGTACGTATTCCAGCATCAGCAGCGTTTCCACGACCGACGGATCTACCGGTTTGATGAGAACCAGATCGATGCCTGCCTCGTTGCATTGGCGGCGGCATTGTTCATCGGCGTGCCCTGTGATCGCGATGATCAAGCAGTCCTTATGCAAGTCGAGTCGCAGTTGTCGCGCCACCTGGCAGCCGTCCGTGAGGGGCATGGCAATATCCAGAAGCACGACGTCGGGGTTCTGGTCCACAGCCATTTGCACGGCGATGCCGCCATCGTAGGCCGACCGGGCAGAGTGCCCCCAGCAGCGCACCAGCCAGGTAAGCGTGTCGGCCGAATCCTGCTCGTCATCGACAACCAAGACCCTGAGCATTCGCCGGCTGAGTGAAACGCGCTCGACCTGTCTCACTCCGTCGTGAGTCAATTCCTCCCGACACAATAACTGGTTGCGATTGAAGGCCTCGGAATCTGCCGCTCCCGTTAATGCCAGTTCACACATCCAAGACGCGACCATGTTTACCATCCTTCGGGTTATGCTTAGGGGCTTGAATTATCGTGAGAAGCGGCTTGGGGCGCATTACGGAGACCATCGTCATCCGCGCGATCGACGCGGTGGATCGAGTCACTGTCAGTGCCTGCGTCCGGAAGCTCGCCGTGTTTGAGCAGAAACATTTGCACCATCGCACCGGCGGTAAACGCATGAACGACGGTTCCCGTTGCCGTTTCGACTTCCGCGGCCGCCTCGCGCACCTGGCGGCCCGTGATCCGCTTGATCTCCTGCCGCATTTCATCAGTGGAGTTCGCAAAAAGCTGCCGATGAAAATCTTGCACGCGGGCGGCGCCGCCAGGGCTCTTTGCCAAAGCCTTCTCGGCGGGTGAAAGCGCGTCGTGGAGCGTGACGACCAGCGTGTCCTCGAGGAGGACGACCGTCACCGCCGTTGGCCGGTGACCTGTCCGCAGCTCTTGGAGACGGCTGGCCACTTGGGCGAGCTGTTGCGCGATATTCGCATCAGTTTTGTTCATTTTCGTTCATTCAAAAACGACGCCCATGCGACTAAAAGCAGTTGCTCTGGACGTGCTGCTTAACCAGCTTGTTGTGGTGATCGTCGTTACAATCGCTTCGCGACATAGCCTCGCCGAGCAGGACAAAACCCCGCGTAACCTCGACGTTTTCGATAAGCGCATAAAAAAACCGACGTGGCGGAACACCTGCAAGTGTTCCGCCACATCGGTTTACTCTTCAACGAGCCCCCTGAACTGCCAGGTTGCCCTTTATTTAGTCATCCGAAAAACTAATCCGGTGGCAAGCGAAGGTCCAGTTAGTGTCACTACCCCTCGCCCAACGTTACGGATGATACGGCATGTGATTGGGCGAAACAAGGGCAAGCAAGGCGGAGTCGTTATTCGACGCTGTTCAAGCGCCGCTGTAATTTGTTGGTGTTTCGTGTAGCATTGCGGACATCGCTCGAGTGGTGATGTGGGCTTTTTGCACCCCAGCCCCCGTTCTCCGCTGTGCATCGCCGCCAGCGTTCACTCGACCAGCCCGAGATCGTTCATGAAGACACAGGGAGAGATCGAAGCAGCCACCTGCGAAGGGATGTCGCGTTTCCAGCAGGAATACATGGGCCGTGGACCCAAAGACATCCGCACACATTTGATTGGTGATTTGCTGCTGGTTCGCTTGCAGGGTGTTTTGACTGCCGCCGAGCAGCATCTGGTGACGACGCTTCCAGCTGAAAAAGGACGCGATCTGCTGAAGCAAGTCCGATCGCAACTTATCGAAATAGCGCGGCCGGCTTTGGAAGCGATGGTTCAGGGCATCACGGGCATTAAAACCCGCAGCTTGCACCACGACATTAGCACCCTCACTGGCGAAGAGGTCGTGGTTTTTACGCTGGCCGAGATGCCGCAATTCCGCGACACCAAAAAGGTGTAAGCCGCCGCGGCCGGCGCTCTACTCAGATCACGTGAGCTACAGGGCTCGGCGATAGCGCTTTGTCGGCCGGCGTGAGAGGTCGCTCGGCGGCGGAGGGGGCGGTTCGGTGTTGGGCGACTCCGGGGCCGAGGCAATGATCGTCGAATGCTCGAAGCCTTCGAGGTGACAGCGCTTGAGCAATCGATTGATCCGTT
Source organism: uncultured Pirellulaceae bacterium (assembly GCA_964519825.1). Classification (GTDB taxonomy): domain Bacteria; phylum Planctomycetota; class Planctomycetia; order Pirellulales; family Pirellulaceae; genus CAZFLF01. The sequence goes on from CAZFLF010000374.1 coordinate 4,570, forward strand.
CCTCAATGCGAGTCAATTGCGGACCCTCTTCCGGCGAGACGAAAGTGATCGCCACCCCGTCGCGTCCCATCCGCCCAGTCCGTCCCACGCGATGTACATAGTCGTCGCAGAATTGGGGAATATCGAAGTTGATGATATGGGAGATACCCGTCACATCGATGCCGCGCCCGACCACGTCCGTCGCGACCAGCACTTTCAGGTCAGCCTTGCGGAAATTTCCCATCACCCGGTCGCGGGCATTCTGCTGCATATCACCGTGAATACACGCCACGCTCGGAAGCTTCTTGTCTAGTTTTTGATACAACCGCTCCGTGCCGCGCTTCGTGCGGCAAAAGATGATTGCTTGACTAGGCTGCTCCCGCTTCAGCAGCTGCACCAACAGATCGTACTTGCGCTCGTGATCCACCGTGAAATAGAACTGCTCGATCGTCTCAACCGACACATCCTGTGGCGAGAAATCGAGCGACAGTGGCTCGAACATGTACTTCTGCGCCAATCGTAAGATGGGTGGCGCGACCGTGGCGCTGAAGAGCATTGTCTGGCGTTTCGTCGGACAACGGCGCAGAATGCGTTCGATGTCGGGACGAAACCCGATGTCCAGCATCCGGTCGGCTTCGTCCAGCACGACCCACCACAGTTGGTCGAACTTGAGCGTACCACGCGACATGTGATCCAGGATGCGGCCCGGAGTTCCCACCACAACCTGAACGCCGCGACGCAACTTCTCGGCTTGTTCGCGAAACGGCTTCCCGCCGTAGATCGCCACGCAATGGACACGTTGGCCATGAGCCAACTTCTCGAATTCATCGCGCACTTGCACGGCCAACTCGCGAGTCGGCACCAGCACAAGCGCCTGGACTCCTGATACTTCCCGCGCTGGCTCCAGCTCCTCCAGAATCGGAATGGCGAAGGAAGCGGTCTTGCCGGTTCCCGTGCGAGCCTGAGCAATGACGTCGGCACCGTCAATCGCTTGTGGGATTACGCCGGCCTGGACGGGAGTTGGCTGCTCGTAGCCAGCTAATCGCAGCGCCTCCAGCATCGCGGGGGACAGGTCGAGTTCAGCGAACGATGTGGCGATTTTTTCAGGACGTTGAGTCAAGGGTGGGAATCGTTGGCGGGAGGTCGTTGGGGGAATTCACACTGTGACCCCGCAGAACCATTTGCACAAGCCTGGAGCGCCAACGAAGGAGTTGATCGAGCACTCGATGCCGTCAAGGGCCATTGCTGAGACGTTATTCTATCGGAGGAGAGAAAACGGCTCGTTCGGGTCCGCTCAGGGCATATCCTTCGCTCGCGCGGCAGGCTTGTGGTCAACACAAACACTCATGCGAGTTCACTTATAGAAATGTTGTAGGCCGGTTTGCGACTGATTACCAGCCACAACCGGCCTTTCTCGTGGTATTTCTGAAGCCCTTGGGAGGCGCTTCGGTAATTCGGCGCGGGCAATTACTTGCGGCGGGCCGCCTTCTTCTTGGTAGTCGTCTTCGCCTTGGTCGATCGTTTGGTCTTGGTGGTCTTCTTACGAACTGCCATGTCCATGGCTCCTGGCGGGCGTGGGTGCGGTCGGTCTCTCCTCTCACGCCCTGGCGAGGAAAAACACTGTTGGTCAAACGGCGAGCGAACCGAGTCGCTGGCCTGTATCCATCCGCGGGTGAACTCCCAACTCAACGGCTGTTTCCAACCTTGCCGTTATCGGCCACTCGTCGTGATTCACCCAAGTTCGCGAATTGAACCGGTTTGCCAATTTTTCGTCAAGGCGAATTGTGAAGAAGTGAATGTTGACCGTCGTCCGTGGCCGCGTATCTCCGAGACGCGCGGCCCCAAGTTGGCAGCCAGATCGTACCGCTGGGATACGCGTCTCGGAGAGACGCGACCACGATGTTACTCGGGCGCCCGCTTGCGTAGTTTCCGTTGCAGAGATCGGCGGTGGATGCCGAGTCGCCGTGCCGCTTCGGAGACGTTGCCACAACAATCGGCCAACACGCGATGAATGTGTTCCCATTCAGCGCGAGCTAAGGATGGTGTCTCAACGTGCGTCTCGGCGGGTTGCAATG
>CAZFLF010000375.1:0-6611 GCA_964519825.1 uncultured Pirellulaceae bacterium
AGCCAAGTCATGCATCATTCTGTTTCTCATGGGGGGGCCGCCGCAGCATTCGACATGGGATCCAAAACCTGATGCTCCCGCGGAGGTTCGCGGCGAAATTGCGCCGATTTCCACCAATGTCAATGGAGTCTACTTCGGCGAATTAATGCCACGGTTGGCTCAGCACGCGGACAAGCTGTGCGTGCTTCGAGCGATGTCGACGGATGACAACGCCCATTCATCCAGCGGTTATTACATGCTGACCGGTCGGCCACACGAACCGATGAACCGCGAAAACGCGAACCCAGGTGCTCCGAACGATTGGCCGTTTCTGGGTGCGGCGGTGCAACACCTGGATCGCCGGCCGCGCGATCTTCCGGCCAGTGTTCGACTCCCCTGCCACATCTTTAATACGGATGGTTCGGTGTGGCCCGGACAAGACTCCGGCTTTCTCGGACGTTCGGCGAATCCGTGGCTCCTCCGCTGCGAACCCGCCTCGCCGCAATATCGCGTCGAGGAATTCTCGTTGCCCGTCGACGTTTCGACCGAGCGGCTCGAGGGACGGCGATCGCTGCTCAATTACCTCAACGTGCAGCTCGACGCCGCTCAGCGATCAGGAGTCATGCGAAGTTATGACGGAATCACGCAACGAGCCTTCGATCTCTTGTCGTCGTCGCGAGCGCGGCGTGCTTTCGACCTTTCCAATGAGCCGGCCGATTTGCGCGCTCGATATGGCGCTAACCAATTCGGTCAAAGCGTACTATTAGCGCGCCGGTTGATCGAAGCGGACGTTCGGCTAGTACAAGTCAACTGGTTCCGCGGGCCTGACGAACCGTCGGATAACCCGTGTTGGGATTCGCATACCAACGAAACCGAGCGGCTCAAAAAAGTTCTGGTGCCTCCGACGGACCAGGCCTTTGCTGCGTTGCTAGAGGATTTGTCGCAGCGAGGTCGATTGGATGAAACCTTAGTCGTCTGCATGGCCGAGTTCGGTCGAACGCCGCGTTTCAACGCGCGAGGCGGCCGGGATCACTGGGGTCCCGTGTTTTCCGTCGCTCTTTCGGGAGGCGGGGTACGCGGCGGCATGGTGTACGGTTCCTCGGACCGGCTTGGCGCTCTGCCCCGCGACGGCCTGGTACGTCCAGAGAGTCTGGCTGCCACCATCTTTCATTGCCTGGGTCTGAGCCCGAGTGCTGAATTCGAGGATCCGCTCGGCCGGCGTTTTGCGCTGAGCCGTGGCGAGGTCCTTCACGGGATTCTCGTGTAATTCCCAGGCATTTCGGCAACAAGCCACGGTCGCGCAACTGTGCCGTTTGCACGGTCGAGGCGAGCAGCGGCGGGTACGCCGTTCATCAACCCAGCCGCAGACGCCGACGAGCTTTCTGCTCCGTTCGCCGCGACGCGTGCTATCTAAGTGCTCTAAAGTGAGCAGATTTCTCGCCGCATTGATTCCGCTTACTCGTTTGACGATCTGCCCTAACTATCAGTGTGTCAATGACTTGAGTGATTAAATGAACCATTGGCGCAGTTTTGGAACAAATTGCCGGTAAGGAGAGTCTAATCCAACGATAACTGTCTCGCGCGCTCGTTTGATTGTTGCCCCTTTTTAAACGGACTAGTATGGCTGAAGGGTACTTTCGGACGAGGCTGAAGAGGCTGGGGAGCACTGCTGGCATGTTCAACCGAAACACAAATCCGACCTTACAGCGTAACCGACGAGACCGTCGGAATAGTCGAACCAACCGACGTCGGTGGCACACTCTCGAGCGGCTGGAGTCGCGGTGCGTTCTGTCCGCGACTCTTTCGGGTCAGGTCTTTGAGGATCTCAACGGTGATCAGCTTTGGCAGAATTCGTCTCCGGACAACGAGCCAGCGCTCGATTGCTGGACCGTCTATCTGGACAACAACCAAAATGGAATCTTGGACGAAGGTGAACCGCAGAAACTGACTTCCGCGGATGGCTCGTATAGCTTCAACGTGGCCGCGCCTGGCGACTATTCCGTGGAGTTGGTGCAGGACTCGGGGTACGACCGCACCAAGCCCATTCGTTTTGGACTGTCCACAACCTTGGTTGCGGGAGCCGCGCAGGATCACGTTTTCGATCCGACGCGAAGTGTGCTGTACACCACCGACGGCAACCAGGTGCAGCGGACGGATCCCCAGACCGGCCAGGCACTGGCCGGATTGGCCTTCGGTTCAGCCTTAACCGCGATCGACATCACACCGGACGGAAAATACCTGTTGGTCGGAGAGTCCGCGACCGCGGGTGGCGCCGGCAAGTTGTTCAAGATTGATCTTTCCACGAATGCGGTGACCCCGATCGACTACACGCTAGTCGGACAAGAAGGGGGCGTCTTTGACGTCGCGGCAGTCAGCAATGATCGCGTGCTGTTCACGACTACTTCTTCGACAAGCGATCGCGTTCAATTGCGTGAAGTGAATCTGACGACGAACGCAGTCACGACACGCGCGGAAACGTTTGGCGCTGGCGCTGGCGCGGGAGAGGTTCAACCTGACAGCCGGCTCGAGCGGAATTCGGCGCGGACGTCGCTGTTGTTGGTGCAATCGCATGACGCGGCCGGCCCAGTTTATCTTTATGAATCGGACAGTAACACGTTTGTGCGCTCTGCGGACTTGGCAGACACGTTGGATGATGCACATTTGGCGATCAGCCGCGATGGGAAACACTTCGCGATCCAGTCGGCCGGGCTGGGTCTGCAGGTCTTCGATGAGCAATTCGCCCTGGTCACAACACTGACGCATTTTCGCGGAGGAATCGCTTTTGATTCCGTGCGCAATATTCTCTACGCGGGCGATACCGACAATGATCAATTGGTTGCGATCGACACCAACTCGTGGGGCGAGCTGTATCGGGTGGCGGTAGGCGAGGATTTGTTGACATCTGGTCCGTACCACGAAATGCAAGTCAGTGACCGCGCCAAATTCTTGTCGATGACAACAACGGCGGGGATGCGCTATGTGCAACTTGACCGGGCTGTCCCCTATCTCGTCACCGTCGCCGAGAATCAGGTTATTGACGACTTGGATTTCGGCAATTGGGCGAATGGCGAGAACCGCCGACCCACGGCAGTCGGCGACAACTATTCTGTCGCCGAAGATGAGACGCTGAGCATTTCGGCCCCAGGTGTGCTAGGGAACGACACAGATCCAGACGGCAATACCTTGGTCGCTCAGTTCGTCGAGGGTCCGCAACACGGTGTCTTGACCGGGCTCCCAGACGGATCGTTTACTTATTCGGCGTTTAGCAATTATTTTGGCGGAGACAGCTTTACGTATCGGGCCTACGATGGCGCACTGCTCTCATGCCGTACGGTAACTGCCAATGTAAATGTGACTTCAGTTAATGACGCACCGACGGATATCACACTCTCTGGTTCAACGGTCGATGAGAACGTGGTGGGAGCGAATATCGGTCAGGTCGCGGTGGTCGATGCCGATGTGCTCGATCAATTCGTGTTTCAAGTATCCGACTCACGTTTTGAGATCGTGAACGGGCAGCTGCGTCTAGTCAACCTTGTGTCGTTGGATCATGAACAGTCCCCGACCATTGACGTGACGATAACGGCAACGGATACCGGGTCTCCGCCGCTGTCGATCTCCGAGACCTTTACCATTCAGGTGAACGACGTCAACGAGTTCGACCCAACAGTCGATACGACAACTGTCGAAACCCCCGAGGGTGACACAACTGTTGGGACGGTGCAAACGCACGATAATGACTCCAGCCAAACTTTGGAAATTGTCATTATCGGCGGTAACGATGGTGGCATCTTTTCGATCGACTCGAATACGGGCATTATTACCGTCAATACTGGCCATGAATTGGATTTCGAAGGAACGCAGATCTACGTTTTGACGGTCAGCGTCTCTGACAATGTCGAGCCGAGACGAACCACGACCGCGGATGTGACCATCACGGTTACGAATGTCAACGAAAGTGATCCGGTCATGGGATCGGCCACGTTTGAAATCGCCGAGAACTCACCGGACGGAACTGCAGTGGGTACGGTTGTGGCCACTGACGCAGACGCCGGACAGACCCTAGTTTATTCGATCACGGGCGGAAATGACGGCGGAGCATTCGACATCGATTCGGCCACTGGTGCGATCACCGTTGCGGATGGCTCGCAATTGGATCGCGAGCAAACTGCCCAGTTCGTGTTAACCGTTCAAGCCACCGATAATGGCTCGCCGCCCCGTTCCGGCTCAGGAGATGTCACCATCAACCTGACCGATGTTAACGAGTTTGAGCCGATCGTGGTCGACCAGATCGTTGCAATCAACGAAAACACTCCCAATGACTCCATCGTTGTCGTCGTGTTGGCGAACGATCCGGACGCCGCCGGCGAGTTGGTGTATTCGATCTCGGATGGAAATGCTGGTGGCGCCTTTTCGATTGATAGTCAAAGCGGCGAAATCAAAGTTGCTGACTCATCCGCCCTCGATTTCGAGACGACCCAACAATTTGTGTTGGAGATTGACGTCACTGAGGTTCAGTCCCCCTCCCGATCGGCCGCCGGGACCGTCACGATCGATCTGCGGGACGTAAATGAATTTGATCCGGCGATGAGCAGTGGGACGTTCGATGTCCCAGCAGATGCGGCGGTTGGTTTTGAACTCGGAACCATATCGGCTACGGACCTGGATCGAACGCACGCGTTCGATTTTGCAATCATCGCTGGGAACGACGATGGAGTCTTCACGATCGATCCCTCCTCGGGCGTAATTACGGTCGCGGATAACGCGGACCTGGCCGGCGCAGTAAATTCGCAGTACGTGTTGACCGTCAGTGTGGACGATAACGGCATTCCAAACCGTTCCGCGAACGCAGACGTCGCGATTACGGTGGTTCCCGGCAACACGAGTCCTCCGACGGCAAATGATGCGGTCTTTTCGCTGGCGGAAAACAGCGCGAATGGAACCGTGGTTGGTTCGGTTTCAGCGACGGATCCGGACTCAGGATCTACATTGTCCTATTCGATTACCGCTGGCAACGAGAATGGAGTCTTTGCGATTGACGCGGCCTCGGGCCAGATCACCGTGGCGGACTCTGGAGCCTTGGACTACGACAGCGTCACCCAGTTCACTTTGACTGTGTTGGTTAGCGACGGAGGCACGCCATCCAAGACGGATGAAGCGGAAGTCACCATCAACTTGACCGACGTCAACGAATTTACACCGGCAATTAGCGATGCCATATTCTCGGTTCAAGAGAATGCCGCAGACGGTACCGTAGTCGGCTCGGTCGCCGCCTCCGACAGTGATGCTCAACAGACGGTGACCTACTCAATTTCCGGAAGTGAGTTCGCGATTCATCCGACGACGGGAGTGATCACGGTGGCCAATAGCGGCCAACTGAACTTTGAAGCTACGACGGCTGTGGTTGTTTCGGTCACGGCAACGGACAGCGGCAATCCAGCGAAGTCCGCGTCCGCGAACGTCACTGTGAATTTGAGCGATGTCAACGAAGCCTCACCCGTGGTGCCGAATCACACGTTCAACATCAATGAGAATCCGCTCGTCGGCGCGGCGGTGGGCCAAATCACGGCGACGGATGCCGACACCCGGCAAACATTGATTTACAGTTTCAGCGGAGGAAATGTGGGGGGGGCTTTTGCGATTAACCCCGCGACAGGAGAAATCACCGTCGCAACCCCGACAATGATTAACGCCGAAGCCTTGCCGCAGTTTCTCCTGTTGGTGTTCGTAACGGACGGCGGGACTCCACCGCGGGCCGCGGCCGGCATAGTGACAGTCAATGTTCGAGAGGTCAACGAGCCACCGGTTGGAGTTCTGCTGGATCGCGATTTGGTTTCGGAACGTGTGCTGGGAGCGACGGTCGGATTGGTGGCTGTTCTGGATCCCGACGCTGGCGACCAGCATACGTTCGCTGTCGACGATGGACGGTTCACGGTCGACGCCAATCACCTGCTCAAGTTGAAAGCCGACCAGGAACTTGACAGCGACGACGGTACTGAAATCCCCATTAAAATCACCGCGACTGACTCCGGTGGGTTGAGCACTTCGCAAAATCTAGTAATCCATGTCGTTCCCAACCCGAAACCGTGGCAAAATCCGGACGACCCACTCGATGTAAACGGCGACGGACAAGTCACCCCGGGCGATGTGTTGTTGGTCATCAACGAGATCAATCTTCCTCGAACCACCGACCCGAACGGCAACCTGCCGAACGAATTCCCGGACATTCCGAACACTCCGTACTACGATGTCAATGGAGACGGGGTAGTTTCGCCGATCGACGTGCTGATCATCATCAATGAGCTCAATCGTCGAGCGGGGAACAACCAGGCCGAGGGTGAAGCGGGGTTCGTGCAAACGTCGGGATCCAACTCGCGCGGAGATGATCTGGTGCGCGGTGAATCGCTCAGTAATTTTCTCTTACCGCCGGTCTCCTCACTCGAAGCAACCACTTCGGCTACGCCTGCAACGCGCCGTCATCATCTGAATGAGTTGGAGGCAGCTTTGGATGACCTGGCGGCCGACATTGCCACGGTCTGGGGAATCGCGGACGACCGTTAGACGCTCGCGCTCATCCGACCGAGTCTTCGAAGTGTGGCACGCCGCTCCGCGTCGTGAATTGCGACGCGGAG
>CAZFLF010000376.1:0-6579 GCA_964519825.1 uncultured Pirellulaceae bacterium
CGTCACGGTGTTTCAACGGGACCTCGCGACCGGTACCGTCACGTTCGTCGAGCAGCAGCGGGACTCCATCAACGGGGTCGACGGCCTGGACGGAGCACTGTCGGTGGCGATCAGCACGGATGGTTCGCATGTGTACGCCGCTGGGACGAACGACGATGCAATCGTCCTCTTCACTCGCAATCCGACGACCGGCCAGTTGACGTTCAGCCAGAAGTACCAAGACAACCTGGGTGGTATTGATGGTCTCGGCGGGGCTTTTTCCGTCGTGCTGAGCCCGGACGGGGCACACGTCTACGCCAGTGGAGCGATCGATGATGCCGTGGCGGCCTTTTCGCGAAACCCGGCAACTGGAACGCTGACGTTCCTCGAACGAGAAAAAAATGGTCTCAACGGGGTCAGCGGCTTGAACAACGTCCTAGGGATCTCCATCAGTCCCGACGGCAGGCACGTCTATGCGGCTGGTTCTCTCGACGACAGCATCGCGATTTTCAGCCGCAACACGTCCACGGGCTTGCTGACCTTTGTCCAAGCTCCGTCGTCGACCGCCCTCAATGGTGTCGTGGCGGTGGCGGTCAGTCCCGACAATGCTTACGTCTACACAGCGGCGGAATTGGCGAATGCGACTGCCGCTTACAGTCGCAATATCTCCACGGGCCAGTTGACATTTGTCGAACAGCATCAGGACGGTGCGAACGGCGTTGACGGGCTTCGGGGGGCATGGTGGACCACGGTCAGTCCCGACGGGCTCGACGTTTATTCCGTGGGTGCCTTCGACGATGCGCTAGTCGTATTCGGCCGGAACGCCGGCACGGCCCAACCGCAGGTCCACGCGGTCACATTAGCGACCGGACAGGTTGCCAGTCCGTTCAATTTCGCCAACGGCAATCCCGCTCCAGTAATAACATCGATCGAACGCGCGAATCCAAATCCGACCTCAGCCGCCTCCGTTCAGTTCACTGTAACGGTCAGCGAAGCCGTGAGCGGCGTGGACCTGGAAGACTTTGCGCTTGGACCGGGTGCTCCAACGGGTGCGACAGTGGCCGCCGTCGCTGGCGGGGGCACGGCGTACACCGTGACGGTCAACACAGGGACGGGAGACGGAACGCTTCGTCTCGATCTGATCGACAATGATTCGATCGTCGATGTCGGTAGCCGGCCATTGGGAGGCTCTGGGGCGGGCAACGGCAGTTTCACAACCGGTCCAACGTACACCGTCGACAAGACGGCACCGGACGTTGTTTCGATCCTCCGTACCGACACCAACCCGACCGACAAGCGCTTCGTCCACTTCAACGTCAACTTCTCCGAGGCGGTCACGGGGGTCGATATCGCGGATTTCCTGCCGAACGTTACAGGAGCATTGTTCGGAGTCGCGGTGAGCGGCGTAACGGGCTCCGGATCCACGTACGTCGTGACGGTCGATGCAGGAGTCGGTGACGGGACGCTGCGGCTTGACTTGGTTGATAACGATTCGATCGTGGATCAGGTCGCATTCCCCTTGGGCGGAGCAGGGACTGGGAACGGCAACCGCACCGGAGATCAGTCCTACACCATCCTGGCAGACACGGCCCAAATCGCGGGCAACAAGTGGAATGATCTGGATATGGATGGAGTCCACGACAGTGAAGAAGCCGGGTTGCCCGGATGGCTCATCTACCTGGACGCCAACGACAACGGGCGCCGAGATTCTGGTGAAGCATCGGCCACAACCGATTTCCTCGGCAACTATGCCATTACTAGCGTGGAGTCGGGGACATACACCGTGGCAGAGGAGATGCTGCCCGGCTGGCGGCAAACGTCGCCAGCGACCGATGCGTTGCAGATGGACTGGGCGAGTATTTCTAGCTCTGCCGCGTTGGGGAACAGTGATAGTTTTTCATCCTCGCTGAGTGCCGATGGGCGGTACGTCGCGTTTGCCTCGTTTTCATCGAACCTCGTCAGTGGCGATCTGCTGGGCCACGCGGATATTTTCGTCCGCGATCGCCAGACGGGTGTGACCCAGCGCGTCTCCGTCGGACTCGCTGGGGCGGAGGCCAATGGGCAGAGTTCCACGCCAGCCATCACTCCCGATGGGCGCTACGTGAGCTTTGCGTCGTCCGCTACGAACTTGGTCGCTGGCGACACCAACGCCGTGTCCGACATTTTCGTCTATGACCGCCAGACAGGAGTCACAGAACGCGTCAGCCTCGCGTTCAACGGAGCTCAATCAAACGGAGCCAGCCACTTTCCACGTCTGACGCCGGACGGACGTTACGTGGTCTTCCACTCCGGGGCATCCAACCTGGTGCCGAACGACACGAACGTGAAGTACGACGTCTTTGTCTATGACCGGCAACTGGACAGCATTGAGCGGGTCAGCGTCGCCACCGACGGAACGCAGTCCAATGGTGACAGTTTGGATCCCGCTATCAGCGCGGACGCGCGGTGGATCGTGTTTCGAACGTCGGCGACCAATCTCGTGGCCGGAGACAACAACTCCGTGGACGATGTTTTCGTATTCGACCGACAACTGACCACTCTAACTCGGGTGTCGGCCGGATTTGATGGGAGTCAGGCAAACGGATCGAGCCTGGCACCTGCGATCAGTGCCGACGGTCGCTTTGTTGCGTTCCACTCGGGCGCAACCAACCTGATTCCGTTCGACACGAACGCGAAGATCGACTCGTTTGTCTACGACCGCGATACGGGGCTCATGGAGCGGGTCAGCGTCGCTGCCGATGGGTTAGAGGCGAACGATAATAGTACTTACCCGGTGATCAGCTCCGATGGCCGCTATTTGGCCTATCTTTCAGTCGCGAGCAATCTGGTGCCGGGAGACACCAACACGGTTGGCGACGTGTTCATCATCGATCGCCAGACTTACGTCGTGCGGCGGGCCAGTGTCGCCCCGGGCGGCGCGCAGACCAACGCCTACGCATCCGGGGTGGCGATCAGTCCACATGGTGAACATGTCAGCTTCGACACCTCGGCTGCCGGATTGATGTCCGGTGATACGAACAACCGGAATGACATCTTTGTGGCCAGGGCCCCGCTCCGGGGATCGCACCAGGTTACCGTGACCACAGGTCAGGCTCTCTCGCCCATTGACTTCGGCAACCGTTCGTTGCCTGGTCGGATCCAGGGGCTGAAGTGGAACGACGTCGATGGTGATCGGGTTCGGGACGCCGGAGAGGTCGGACTGCCGAACTGGACCATCTATTTCGATATCGACGGAGATCGTCAACTCGATGCGGGAGAATCGTTTCAGACGACCGACAGTTCCGGTCAGTACTCGTTTGTGGACCTGCCGGCGGGAGCGTACACGATCGGCGAGGTAATCCCATCCGGTTGGGGACAGACGTACCCGGCCGATATGCGGTTGGACCCCATAGTGCAGACCAGCATCCGGGATCAGCCACGTGACGGGACTGGCGACTCGTTCAACTCCTTCACCTGGTTGCTCAGCCAGACCAGTGCCGCCGAGAATCGAGTCACTGCGGAATTCGACACCACGGTGCTGGCGGGAACTCGATTGTCCTCGGCCTTTATGGATTTCGAACTTTTCGTCAACAATTCCGGGGGGGATACGAATCGGCCATTTAGCCTGTACCTGTATGCCGCGGATGGATCGGCCAACCTGTCGGACTTCACGTCTTCCGGCGTATTCGCCGGCTCGGTCAGTCTTCCGACGGCTAGCGGGTCCCTGGCCTTTCACGTGAATGTCACTGCCGCGATGCAGCAGGTGTTGGGTGCAGGGGCGACATTGATCGGTCTGCGAGTCGACCCGACCGGGGCCAACACCTTCGCCACCGGGATCGAAAAGATTCGTCTCACCGCGGCTTCCCCGGAGGTCGATGCCGAACATCGCTTCATGCTCGTGCCGGGACAGATCCGCACGAATGTCGATTTCGGCAATCGAGACATCGTTCCGTACGTCAAGTCCATCGCTCGTGTCCAGTCCAGCCCCACGACGGCCAGCACGGTCGATTTCACGGTGACGTTTTCCGAGGCGGTGACCGCCGTCGATGTGGCCGATTTCGCGGTCACGTCCGTCGGACCGACTGGGGCCGCTGTGACCAATATCAGCGGCAGTGGTGCGGAGTACACGGTTACACTCGACACCGGCGCCGGCGATGGCACGGTGCGGCTCGATGTGGTCGACAACGATACCGTCCGTGATGCCGGGAATAATGGTCTGGAAGGACCTGGATCGACAAATGGGAACTACACGAAGGGGCCCGTATACGTTGTGGACCGTGAACTCCCTGTCGTCACTCAGATCCAGCGCGTTGGGGCGTCCCTAACCAACTCAAGCACAGTAAGTTTCACAGTTCGCTTTAATGAGCCGGTGACGGGAGTCGATGTAGGAGATTTTGCCACGGCCACTTCTGGACTGTCGGGAGTCAGCATCAACCAGGTGACGGGCAACGGGTCGCTCTACACGGTCACTGTAGGAACGGGGTCTGGTCAGGGACCGCTACGGCTCGATTACCTGACAAACGCCACGGTGTTTGACACTGCCGGACGTCAATCGGTCGCCGGCTTCACGGGTGGAGAAACCTATGACATTGACCGCGTCGTTCCAGCCGTCACTTCGGTCGTTCGTCTCGATCCGAATCCGACCTCGGCGGATACGATCCGCTACGCAGTGACCTTTAGTGAACCCGTGACTGGTGTCGACGTGACCGATTTTCTCGTCACGACGGTTGGTCCCACCGGCGCGGCGGTCACCAATGTCGCCGGCGGCGGCAATGGCTACACGGTGACTGTCGCGACTGGGAGCGGTGATGGACGCATCCGGCTCGATGTACTCGATAACAATTCGATTCTCGATCTCGCCGGGAACGCCACGGGGACCGGTTTCACCGTCGGCGAGTCGTACGTCATCGATCGTGTTGATCCGACGGTAGCCTCGATCCTGCGCACCGATGCCAATCCCACATCGGCGACGACTCTCCGCTTCACCGTCACATTCAGCGAACCAGTGTCCGGCGTGGACGCTACGGATTTTGCGCTGGTCACGACGGGGATCAGCGGCGCCGTCGTCACGGCTGTGTCCGGAGGCGAAATGTCATACACAGTTACCGTGAATACTGGTTCGGGGGACGGCACGCTTCGGCTGGATCTGCTTGACAACGACTCCATCGCGGACGGTGCCGGAAAACCACTCGGCGGCGCCGGCAATGGCACGGTCAACGGTCCTGCCTATTCGATTTTTAAGACACCGGGAATTTATGGGTCGAAGTGGCACGACGCCGATTCCGATGGCATCCGCGATGCTGGCGAGTTGGGTTTGGCCGGCGTGACCATTTACCTCGATCGCAATCAGAATGGCGTGTTCGAAGCCGGCGAGCCGAGCACGACGACACAGGCAGACGATCTGGTCACGCCGGACGTCGACGAAACGGGGAACTATCAGTTCGTCGGATTGACATCCAATGTGTATGTCGTGGCGGAGGTAGTGCCACCTTACCACGCTCAATCGTTTCCGTCGGTTGCAGGCGGAACCGGAGGGTTAACGTTTGCGGGAAAGGTAGTCGACGGCGTGGGTGGGGTCGATGGGTTATCTGCGGTCACGGCACTCGCGGTTAGCCCGGATGGCAAATTCGTCTACTCGGCTGCCGATGTCGACGATGCGGTGGCAGTCTTCAGCCGCCATCCCGCATCGGGCCTGTTGTCGTACGTGCAGTCGATCAAGCAGGGGGACGGTGGACTGACGGCACTTGACGGTGCATCCGCGGTCGCGGTCACTCCGAACGGCACGCAGGTGCTCGTGACGAGTTCCATCAGTGACGGGTTGGTTGTTTTCAACCGAGATCTGGTAACCGGGCAGCTCACGCATTTGCAGAATTTCCGCGATGGGGTGGCGGGGGTGGACGGTCTTAACGGCGCGTCCTCGGTTGCGATCAGCGCCGATAATCAGCATGCCTACGTGGCGGCGAATGCCGACAACGGCGTGAGCGTATTCCAGCGAGACGGTGTGACCGGAAACTGGTCGTTCGAGCAGGTGTTGAAGGACGGTGTGTCGGGAGTGGACGGACTTCTCGGTGCTCAGTCGGTGGCGATTAGCCCGGACGGTCTCCACGTGGCAGCGGCTGCCAATCTCGAAGACGAGGTCTCGCTGTTCAGTCGCGACGCAACGACGGGGCAGCTGACTTACCGTGCAATTGCGCAAGACAACGTCAACGGCATAGACGGCCTGGATGGTGCCACCTCGGTGTCGTTCAGCCCGGACGGAGCGGACTTGTACGTGTCAGCGCAAGTGGACCAGGCGGTCGCGGTCTTCCGGCGGGATGCCGCAACGCATCAATTAACTTTCGTCCATCGCGTCAAAGACGGAGTGAGCGGCGTCGATGGACTGGCGTCCGCATCGTCGGTGCGCGTCGCCCCAGACGGTCGCCACGTGTACGCGACGGGCGCGAGCGACAATGCGGTTGCCGCGTTCAGTCGGAGTGCCACCACGGGCCAACTGACCTATTTGCAGCGCTACCAGGAGAACGTGGGCGGCGCGTCTGGATTGAACGCCGCGGCGGCGGTCGTCGTTAGTCCGGACGACAACCATGTGTATGTCGCGGGCAAGACCAGCAACGCAATCGCCTC
>CAZFLF010000377.1:0-6577 GCA_964519825.1 uncultured Pirellulaceae bacterium
CAGACGCCAAACGATCTGGCCGGCCCATTGCGTCCGACGTAGCGATCGAGTTGAACGAATGGATCATTCCAAAGACGGTGCCAAGCAAACCGAGCATCGGACCAATTGTGCAGATCCCGTTGAACAGCCGGAGGTACTTTCGCAGCCCGGTCGTGACCCGCTCACCGGCGTCGATGATGGCTTGTTCAACTTCAACTGAGGGGCGTCCCCATTTCTTCACGCCGGCGGCAAAGACTTGCGACACGGGGCTGCGATTTTCCTCGCACAATTCCCAGGCGGTGTCGCGATCAAGTTGATTTTCACGCAACTGAGTCAGGAACCGCTGCACAAATGGTCGGGGGATCACGCGACCGCGCCGCAGACTCACCGCGCGTTCAAATACAAACACCAGTAAAATGAACGAACAGAGTGCGATTGGCACCATCATCGGCCCGCCATCGCGAATGACCTGCAACAGGTTCTTCGTGGCAATTGGGCTCTTGTCCATCAGCGGCGCGATGTTTTCTTCGGTCGGCTGAAGCGCACCATTCGCTGCGACTGGTCCCGGAACGGTCTGTGCGACGGCGATCGCCATGCAACCAAACCAACCACTGAGAATGGCAATGAATCCCATCCCCAACGAGTGCCGTAGACGTAAAGAGTGTTTCGGTCGGTCCCTGACCGTTTGTGGCATATCACCAGCTCCCAAGTTGTGCCCGGCGAATCCTTTCGCGGGGCGGTACTGTATAGGCGGCCACAAGTTGAGAACAAGTCCGAAGCCGGACATCCGAAATTTCGCGACCGCCGTGGGAAACCAGGAAGAGCAGGGAACCTGGCGTCCCTATAGATTCATCGTTACTAGGTTCGATGATCGATGACCGATTCTCCTGCGGAACGGCAATAGCTAGCTTAGCGCGTCGCGTCCAACGAATCCGTCGCCAGAACTTACCGGATCCGCAAGCTCGTGTTTTAGAGTGGCACGCCGCTCCGCGTCGTGAAAATGCAACGTGGAGCGGCGCACCACACTGCCCGCTGGCTCGCCTTCATCGATCGAAGGTTGCTACGTCAGGGTCTGTCGATGGACGAGTTGGGTTGACCCGCGGCAGTTGCCGCCCTTTTCGGATCCATAACTGCCACGATTCGAAAGTGCGAGCAGGTTCGAACTCGTCGAGGATGTACTCCACCAGCGGCCCAACAGGAAGTTTAATTTGGGTGTCTTCGTGAATCACACACGCGTTAGGGTATCGCTCTAGCGCTTCGACGATTGCTTTTTGCTGGTCGGGGCGTAGCAGGAATCGCCAAAAAGTAACATTCAACGAGGTCGGCGGTTGGATTTCAGTCCAGAAATAGACACTATTCCGACCTTGGTTTGCGAAAACGAACGTGTCGGCATGGCCATTGAGAGCCGCGACTATCCGCCTCTGTTGGAGGACGGTTTCCGCTGGAAGCCTCAGCGCTCCCGTACCGGGCAGGGCCAGTGGCGTCAGCGTCGACCGATAATGCCAAAAACGTATGTCGCGACTTACTACTGCCACAAGAAACAGAGTAAGCAGAGCGATCGCGATACGTGATGACCAAATGGTATGCAACTCACGGGTGACGCACCTCTGCCAGCTGGCCAGGCAATCGTGGCCGAGAATCAGACAACCCAGCATCAAAGGAAACGTACCGACAGCGACTTGCGTACCTGGCGTCGGGAACATCGTGAGGGCCTGTAAGATTGCAACGAAAGCCAGCACTATTCGCGCAGCAAATGTCGACGTGGCACTGTCCTTCATGGGAGGAACTAGCAGCAGCCACATCAACGACGGCGCATAACTCACTAGTACCCACATGCCGCCTCGTTCCTGCATGCCATGCGCGGGTGGAGCGCCTGACTGCGACAAGTACGCGATTCCGGAATATACGGCTAACCCAGTCGCAGCCAGGCGACACACATTGAGACAGCGCGTCTGGACCTGGTGAGCGATGGCCAGTAGCGCCATTCCCAAGGCAATCGGTACCGCCAAGGGCGTTAAAGACGGCGGGTGAAAGAAATCGTCGGTAAATCCAGCGTGTTGGCCTACCAGGCCGTGAAACAGACTGGTCGGCGGCGTCCCGTTCCACACTGTGGCGCCGGCAAACGAGCCCATCGTGATCATGAGCGCGGCGGCAAAGTAACCCGTGGTCGCGTCTCTCCGAGACGCGGACCCCGGCATTACGACCTGGCTGCCAACTTTGGGCCGCGCGTCTCGGAGAGACGCTGCCACTGCGAGCAAGCCGCCGGCCACGGACAAGACCGTCACGAACGGCAAGGGATTCGACTTCCATTCCAACAAATGGCCTCGAAATAGAACTAGCGGCAACAACAGGCTGGCCGCCGCCGCGCCAGCCAACAGCACATTTCTCAGGGTTGTTGGACGTGCGGATATCAGAAGTCCTAAGAGCGTGCCGAGTGACAAGAGCACGCCAACGTTAATCTTGGTCATCGTTACGAGCCCACACAGAGCTCCCAATGCTAGTGGCACAACAACCCCTTGAATCGTCATGGACTGGATTCGAATCGTCGCGACCACAAGTAGGCTGGCGATACCGAATGCGCATTGCTCTTGTGGATGGCCGGTCTCCAGCGGCAGCTTGTCCAAATGCAGAAAGACAGCCGCGAAGGCACCCATGGCGACTAACTGCTCCCTAGTCACTCGAAACACAAAGAGTGCACTCATCGCCGCCGTACCGAGCCAAAGTACTAACGTCTTTAGCCGTGTTACATGATGGGTGATCGGTAGTGACAGCCCCCGATGAAGACCGCCATGCAGGAAGTAGTATGCGGGGCCGTATTGCGTAAACGTCTGGTTATAAAGGGGCTGGCCATCGAGAAAACTCTGCAGCGAAATCATGACATAGCCTTCGTCGTCATACTGCGCGAAAGTGCAGAAGAGCTGCTGGTAACCGGCGAACATAGCGGCGAAAATGATGAGTGCCCACGCAAGAGGAACGATTCCCCGCGGCACCGGTCGGCTGAGCTCGTTTTCAGTCATCGGCAACGGACCTAGAGTGGAGCGTGCTCAACGTCTAACGACACCAAATCAACCTATCAGCACACTTGTTGCGATCAGCACAACCGACACAAGAATCGCGCGGGCTTCGACCAACGTGTTGCGGAGCAACGCGGCCACGTGGCCCGGTCGCTCCGCGACCGGAAAGCCCGGGTAAGCTATTCGCCTTGTAAGATATAGGTTGCAGGCAGCTGGCCAACGGACTTTGCTGCCTGCGAAACAGTGAGCTATGTTGCAACAGAGAGAGGGAGTGCGCATTAAGCTGCCCAATCCATACAACCAGCACACCTGTCATTTGCTCTTACAATGGAAGCCAACCACCTCGACGAGCTGATCGAACTCGAAGACTCCTATTGGTGGCATGTCGCAAAGAGGCGTCTAGTTATCGACTTGCTCCAGACTCACATTCCCCCGCCGGGCATACTGGTCGAAGGCGGCGTGGGCTCGGCACGGAATCTCGTGGAGTTCCAACGCCTGGGTTACGACGTGCATGGCTTCGACATCCTGCCAGCCGCCATCGAACACGCAAAGAGTCGCGGATTACAGCGCGTTGCACAGCACGATCTTTCGGAGCCGTGGCCGCTTCCCCGCGAATCGGTTCGGGTTGCCGTATTGCTGGATGTCCTCGAACATCTCGTCGATCCAGTACATGTTCTGCAGCATGTCGCCTCCGTGCTACAGCCACGCGGAGGTATCATCGTGACGGTTCCCGCGTACCCCTGGCTCTATAGCGACTGGGACAAGAGTCTCGGACACTTTCGTCGTTATACCGCCGCGTCCTTGCGCCAGCACGCGACAGAGGCCGGTCTTACCGTCGAATGGCTTAGTCATTGGAATTCCTTCACTCTGCCCGCCGCGATCGCCGTTCGCGGCTATCAGCGGTGCGTGCCTCGTAAGCGAAAGTCGGACTTTCCGCGTGTCTCGCCGCTCATGAATCGCATGCTCTTCACATTGGCGTCCTGCGAGCGGCGATGGCTGCGAAAGTGCCGTGCTCCGTTTGGGCTGTCGCTCGTAGGAGTGCTGCGGAAATGAGATCACTACGCCCAGCACTAGAGAGTACATCCATCTCCATCGTGCTTCCTGTTTACAACGAAGCATCGGTGTTGCGCCAGCTACACTGCGACATTACCAGATCCCTTCAGGTGCTCGGCTGCCGACTGGAAGTCGTGTTTGTTAATGACGGTTCGACGGACGATAGCGAGAGAATCATCGACCAACTTGCACGCGAAGACACTCGTGTCCAAGCAGTGCATCTATCGCGAAACTTCGGTCATCAGGCAGCCGTCCAAGCTGGATTAACTTATGCAAGCGGAGATGCCGTCATTGTGATGGATTCCGA
Organism: uncultured Pirellulaceae bacterium; assembly: GCA_964519825.1. Lineage (GTDB taxonomy): Bacteria > Planctomycetota > Planctomycetia > Pirellulales > Pirellulaceae > CAZFLF01. The sequence continues at coordinate 4,354 of CAZFLF010000377.1, forward strand.
TATGCAGGACGATCCACAGTGCCTGATCGACTTTGTGACCCAATGGCAAGCGGGATACGACGTCGTCTATGCAGTTCGAAAAAACCGCAAGGAAGGTCCGCTCAAACGAGCCTTGTTCTTCGCCTTCTACCGGCTGCTGAATCTAGTTTCCAAAACATCTATTCCCAATGATGCTGGCAACTTTGGATTGATCGATCGCAGAGTCGTGGTGTGTATCCGCGAGCTAGGCGAGCACGATCGTTATTACTCCGGGCTGCGCTCGTGGGTCGGCTTTCGGCAGATCGGTGTGCCTGTGGAGCGCCTACCGCGGCACGACGACCACCCACGAGTTTCGTTCCTTGGACTTTGTGTATTGGCGAAAACGGCCATCTTCTCCTTCTCTTCGGTCCCGATGCTATTGTTCTATGCGATCGGCGGGATCTCGTTTCTCGTGTGCGGCCTGTTCACGCTGTTCACGCTGTACCACAAGTTCGCGACCGGACTCGCCATTCCCGGCTGGACCTCGACGATTATGATCGCTTCGTTCTTCGGGGCTCTAAATGCACTCGGAATCGCCGTGTTGGGCGAATATGTGGTGCGAATCTATGACCAAGTTCGGGGACGCCCCAAATTCATCGTGGCAAGACACGAGAATCGCGCCGCAGAACAAGATCATGTGCCTCTGGAGGAGCGCCTCCGAGAAACTGTCGCTGAGCTCTCGGCCGCTGCCGCGGTTGGGGTGGTAGGTCAGGAAGTGCTACGGAGTACGGGGTACGGGGTACGGGGTACGGAGTACGGGCAGGACGTCGGAGATTGCTCGGCAAATACTCAGTACTCATAAGCCGTACCCAGTACGGTTTTCAGAACAACTCCCTGCTCGGTACACCGCATTCGGTACACCGCACACCGTACTCCGTCCCCCACACTCCGTACACCGTACTCCGTACACCGTACACCGTACTCCGTACTCAGTACGATTCGCCCGCTACCGCGACTGTACGCCATCACGGGCTGCGGTAGAGGCCCCTGCTTGACGCACATCGCGAGGAATATCGACGAGCGAATTGTTCACGGCTGGGATCTTGATCAACGTCGCCACGAGGGTTTCGGGTCCCACTCCCGAGCCGACTACGGCCAACGAATACTCGGCGATCTGATGGTTGTAATCGACGACCGCGTTGAGGAACGCGCGACGCGATCGATCGAGGCGCTCGATGGTGGGCAACAACTGGACCAGCGGAGTGCGACCACCCTTATAGGATTCGAGCAGTGCATCGGTCGCACTTTCGGCAGCTGCCATCGCGGATACCCGTTTTTCGATCAGCCGCAATTTTCCGGGCAAACTCTGATGAATTTGACGCAGCGACAGCGGCGCCGGTTGATTCGCGAAGATCATGGAGAATTGTGTGCGATACGGCGCAATGAGCGGCACGTCCGCCGGCCACGGCAAGGCGTCCTCCAGAGACATACCGGTGACTCGCAATAAGCCATACTGCGCGGAGAGTAATGCGTCCTGCGCGGCGGCTTCTTCTGCCTCGGCGGCGGCGAGTGCCTCGGCGAGCAAAGCTCGGTCTGTTTCGGCGGCCGGAGGCGAGACTTCTGACAACACACGCATTTTGTCGGCTGCGTAGCGCGAGTTGGCGATCGACTGGGCCAGTTCCCAATAGGCACGGATCGCTGTGGATTGGAGCACTGGGTCACTGATTCGTGACAGCGCCTCAACCAGACGAACGCGCCGCTGGTTCTGTTGAGACTGCTCGTCCAGTACCAGAATCTCTTCCATCATCGTGGCGGCGACTTGCAAAGTTTGCGAGTTGGCTGCGGGAGGCGTGCCAGTGACTTGTGATTCCGCAATCGCCGCCGCTGGCTCGGTACGAACTGCCGGCAACTGGGAAGGGGATGCTGAATCGATCGCCGCCGTGCGTACCCCAGGGCGGGCCGGAGTCTCCGCAGTTGGACGGAACGGCGGCGCCGGAGATTCACTTTGATCGGCAAACCTGACCGCGGCAGGCTGGTCGGCGGTGGCTGGCGGAACGGCCAACTCCATGTTATTCCCGACTTGCCCCAATAGAATCACTGCAGCGTAGAGTGACATGAGTAGCATCCGTGCACGAGTTTATAGCGTGGCTTCCTTGCGACGATCGCGGCAATAGATTGCCAAGATCGGTCTTCTGGGTCAATGCGAACGTATTGCCAGTGTGGTGCGCCGCTCCGCGTCGCAATTCACGACGCGGAGCGGCGTACC
>CAZFLF010000378.1:0-6577 GCA_964519825.1 uncultured Pirellulaceae bacterium
CGCATCGGCTTGTCCACGTACATGGTGTGCAGGCAGGGGGCATCGAAGCCGGTCAGCCACATGTCGCGGACGATCACAATGCGGAACGGGTCTTTAGTGTCCTTGAATCGCGTGGCGAGAGTTTTGCGACGCAGCTTGGTCCGGATGTGTGGCTGCCATCCGATAACGTCGCTGGCGGAGCCGGTCATCACGATCTTCACGACGGTTGATTGCTTCTTCTCGGCTTCGAGGTCGTCGTCTTGGGCGCTGGCCCAGTCCGGACGGAGCTTGATGAGTGCATTATAGAGATCGACACAGATCCGACGGCTCATGCAGACGATCATGGCCTTGCCATCCATCGCTTCCAGCCGCCGCTCGAAGTGCTGGACCAAGTCTTCGGCGATTAAGCGAATTCGCTTCTCGCTCCCAACGAGAGCTTCCAGCGCGGCCCACTTTGTCTTGAGTTTCTCTTTGCGTTCCTCTTCTTCCCCTTCGGTGATTTCCTCAAACTCGGAATCGACCTTGGGCAACTCGGACTCGTTGAGCGACAGCTTGGCGATGCGGCTTTCGTAGTAGATCGGCACCGTCGCCTTGTCGATGACCGCTTGCTGGATGTCGTAGACCGAGACGTACTCTCCGAAGACGGCCCGCGTGTTGGCATCGTTCTGCTCGATGGGCGTGCCGGTGAAGCCGATGAATGAGGCGTTTGGCAGGGCGTCGCGCATGTTTCGAGCCAGGCCGCCAATCAGGTCGTATTGGCTACGGTGAGCTTCGTCGGCGATCACGACAATGTTCCGTCGCTCCGACAGAAGTTGCATCCGCTCCCCGCTTTCTTCCGGCGCAAACTTCTGGATGGTCGTGAAGACCACGCCACCGCTGGCGACTGTCAGCAACTTGCGCAGATGCTCACGGTCTTCGGCTTGCACTGGTTTTTGACGGAGGAGTTCGTGGCAGCGTTGGAACTGGCCGAAGAGTTGGTCGTCGAGATCGTTGCGATCCGTTAGCAAGACAAGCGTCGGGTTGTTCATCGCCGGATTCAGAATGATCTGCCCGGCATAGAACAGCATGGACAGGCTCTTGCCCGAGCCTTGAGTGTGCCAGACCACTCCGCAGCGCCGATCCCCTTCTGGCCGGGATGCCCCGACCGTGGCTTCCACAGCTCGTTGCACTGCGTGGAATTGGTGGTAGCCGCCGATGATCTTGTCGATGCGATCGCTATCGGGGTCTTCCTCGAACACAACGAAGTCGCGCAGCAGCGTCAGGAACCGTCCCTTCTCGAAAACGCCGCGCACCAGCACTTCGAGTTCCAATGTGGCTCTGCCATCCCGGCCGTGAGAAATTACCGCGATCGTTTCGCCGTGCGAAGTCACGGACATGACGTCCGTGCCACGTACTTCTCGCCACACCTTGAACCATTCCTGGTTCGCCGTCAGCGATCCAATTCGGGCCTGTAAACCGTCCGAAGCAACTAGCAGTTCGTTGAATTGGAACAGCGAGGGGATTTGTTGCTTGTAGGTTTGAAGCTGGTGGAACGCACCCCAAATCGTGGCGTTTTCATCGGCCGCGTTCTTGAGTTTCAGCACACTCAACGGCAGGCCGTTGACGAAGACCACGATGTCGGGTCGGCGGTTGTGCTGCCCCTCGATGACTGTGAACTGATGGACGGCGAGCCAGTCATTGTTGGCAGGATGGTCGAAGTCGATCAGCCGCACGCGGTCGCCAGCAATCGACCTGTCTGCTCGTCGATACTCGACTTCAACGCCATCACGCAGCATATGATGGAACTTGCGATTGTTCGCCACCAACGACGGTGAATCGGTCAGCAGCACTTTCCGAAACGCCTCGTCACAGGCTTCGTGGGGAATGTTCGGATTCAACCGGTCGATGGCGTTGCGGAATCGCCGCACTAACACGACATCAGCAAACGAATCACGCTCGACCGCGGCCTCGCCCGGAGCCAGGTCGGGACCATGAGCGACGGCGTAACCCAACTCGTTAAACCACGACAGTGCGGCTTCTTCGACTGTGGATTCGTTGAGAGAACCAGCCATCGCCAATCAAACCTCCGGTTCCGTTCATTTGAACGGTGGGATCGACGACGGCAGACCGACTCGCATGAAGAATCGCGCGAATGCCTGCGAAAAATGCTCAAGGAATGGCGACTCCAATCGCCACCTTCCGCCGAGCGAGTCAGCGTGTCTCGTCAAATACTCAAACGGCACGCTGACAATTAGTCCAAAGTCCACGACAAGTGCGGCTCGATTGTCTTCCGGTTTGTCGGGGGCTGCGATCAGGTGCAGCGCCGGTTCAGCACCCTTTCGGACCTTCTCCCAGCGACCTTTCTGTGTGAATCCTGGATTGGCTTCTTCAAACTCGGGCAGAGTCTGAATCGGACACAGAGCGACAAACTCAACCTTTGCGTTTTGCAGGTCGCATGTTTGTGAGACCACGATGAGGCGAGCTTGCTTGACTTCTAATTCGGTCGGCTCACCGTTCGCGCTCGGAATCGGTTTTTCCACAAAGATCGGAAGCAAGCAGTCGGGCAACAGGTCACCCTGCGCCAGTGTTCGCTCATTGATCTTGGCCCACCACGCCATGCTCATTCATCCTCGTCATCAAATACGAATTGGCGAGGTCGAAGCGATACTGCCGCTTTGTAACGAACGCGGATTGTTCCAACCGTCTTCAATGGCACGTGTCTGTACGCAGTGTTCTCTTCCTTGCTGACGATGGATTCTGGCGTGTGTCTGTCACGCAGAGACCGCAACACTTCTTGGATTCGGGCATCGACGGTTCGGCCCTCATCTCCCTGTGCAGACAAGGATTGCTCCAGACTGCAACAAACCACGGGCGTTAATGCTGGCCATGGACAAGGCGGTGCGTGAAGTATCAATGGCATTATTGGAAGAGCCTCCTTGTCTTGTTGGTAATGCACGCCTCGAAGACTTCATTCTTGCGCACGTGGAGTTTCTCGAAGCGTACCCAAAGGGCTTCCTCGGAACTCGGGACGTTCTCACTGCAAATCAAGTCAATGTCGAGAACCACGGACACAACGCCTGCGCGGGACGGCGGAATGATGGTCTGGTTGATCAGCACCTGCCCGCCTAGGTCTGCTTGCGGAATCTGGAGCTGCATGAAGAAACCGGCGAGTTCTTGCGACAAGTCCGGTGAAACCTCGGGCGACGTGCGAAAATACTCTTTCAGGTCGATGCTTTGGGCGGGCACGTCGATCCGGTTGATGTAGCGGACGGCCAGCCGCTCGACGGCCACAGGCGCTGACCGTTCCCGAAACAGCCTCCACAATCGTCGCCCTTCATCTCGAAACGGCTCCCAATTCGCGTAGGGTGCCAGTTGGCTGAACGTAAACCCATCCCACCGCGATTGCCATATCGACTTGCCGCCCTCGCTCGTGAACTTGTATCCCAACAGTTGCTGCTGAGCAGACGCCGACGCGGGAGCACCCTCTTGGATCGTGATTGTCCCTTCCGTTTGGTAGATCTTGTTGGAGCGGGGGTATACGATTTCTTCGCCCGAACGGACGGCTTCCAACGCTTCGAGGTTCAAGTCCGCGCGCGGTTTGACCCGGAGGTCGATGATCGCCTCGGTAATCGGTGCGTTCGAGTAGTGCCTCGCAACGTTCATGGTTTCGATGATAGGCTCAGCCACTGAAATCTGCCACTGCGCTGGCCCAGACTTCCAAAATGGAGGCAGAGATCGTTGTTCCCTTGGCCCAGACTTCCAAATACGGCGAGGCGGCCGAGTGCTTGTCGCTCACCTGTGAGCGACAAAAGCGGTTGTCGCTCACCAAAGGCAGCATCGTGAGCGACAAACATCGTTGTCGCGCACCGGTGAGCGTCACAGAACCGGCCTCCCCTCTGTGATTCTCAACAACTCTGCGCACGCGAACACCGCTGGGCGACGTCCGCTCCCCTCACGAACCGTTTTCAATAACCCAGTTTTGGACAGGACACCCAGAATCCGGCGAGCTGTCGGTGCAGGTATTTTGGAAGATTCGATGAAGTTCGACGCATTAAAAATCGGAGTTCCAAACACAAAGTCCAATGCCCGGATGTCTGCTTGCTTCTCCGGTGAGAATGCGTCGTCCTCCCCAACCGCTTCATACTCTAAAACTTCGCCGATCGTCGCTTGTGTTCCTTCGATGCGTGACGAGAGGACGGCTTCCTGTGTCGTCATGGGCGACAACAACACGGCCGCGTTGGGAATCGCCATCAGCAGTACGTCGTATCGCGCCAGCGCCGCACTGGCCGGTCCCAGCAAAGGAATCAACCTGGACCAGTCCAATTCGGACGGTGGAAATTTTCCCAGGTGGTAAGTCACGGGTTTGGTCATTGGATGTGTTTCCTGGGATTCTCGTCGTCGCGAACCTGTCGTGGAATCGGTCACGTATGGGTCACGTGATTGGTCAAGTTCCAAGCCTCATCTTGCGGCCTTATGAAGCGGTACTGAGCAGGGATCGTATCAGGTCCTCAGCCAGATCTTCGTCGACGCAATTGTCGAATCGTCCGACGGCGGGATTGACGCCCAGGTCGGCCAGGAGTTTCTGCGGCACTTCGGTTGGCTTGGGGAGCACGAGTTTCACTCGCACCTGAAACGGAAATTTTCCATTCCAGATTTTGGGGACCAAGTTTCGTCCGCCATCGCAGGTCGCCTGCCACAGTCCTAGCAGGCCGCCGATTTCGTAATGGTGCAGCAGACAGTATTCGCCGGTCTTGATCTCCAGCGGCCAGGGTTTGTTCGAGCCGAACAGACTCTTTTCCACACAGTCGAGGTACGTGTTGCTGCTGCATTCGAAGATGTATGTCTTGCGTGGCTCGGCAAGGTCAGAGCTTGATGGTGTGGAAGTCATGCTCCGCCCTTTTCTGGCGACGGAATACCAATCGCAGTGTAGCCTCTCTTGATGAACTGGTTGGCGTATGTGCCGAAGTCGGCCCGCACACAGTGGACGTTGGTCATACTGAGTCCTCCACCAGCCGTTCGACCTCGGCCACGCGAATCTCGCCCGATAGCAGTTTCGGAAGCAGCGCGTCGCGGACCGCGGCGAGCCTGAGTGATTGGACGACGTTGTTTGCGATCTTGAACTGGAATGGCCCAACGCTCAGGCAGAATGCGTCGATGATTCGAGGATCGGGTACGACGATCTGAAACTCCTTCATCTCGGGACCGCCTAAGCTGGGAAATACCGAACCAGTTGCGCGCGACAACATACGAGGAAGTTCAACATCGACCGTTTGGTTAATGAAATGCTGCCACCCATGCTTCGCACGAATGGCACAGACACCGCGGCCGAGACAGTACTTGTCATCAGAGATTACTCGCCGACCGGTTGTTGAGCCACGAACGCAAAAGATGAGATCGCCCGGTTCGGCAAATCGAGTGGGTTCCGTTGTCCATTTGGTTTTCAACGGAAAGTAGGCACCAAATTCGACGGGACCGTTGACGAGCGGCGTGCCAGTTCCGGATTCGTTATAAGTGTCACTCGACGGTGATGTCCCCATCACCACTTCCGCGACGCCTGAAATTGCTCCAATGTTCCACCCCGTGGGAATCTTGCCGAGTTGGGAGTCCTCGAAGCTCCCGGGGAAGAGGGCGGCGGTGGTGGGCGATAGCGCGGGCGCGGGGAGGCCGTCTCGTTTGGCCCGGACCGGGTCGAAATCGACGAACCAACTCTGAAAGATCGCCCGCGCCATCCTCTCCAGAGTTTCATTCGTCCGCCGGTTCAACTCGATTTTGATGTCCAGTGCTCCCAAGATGTCCGCGATCGCTCGCTGCTCGACCAACGGAGGGAGTGGCATCCGAAAGTTCGGGATGTCGGCGCATTTCAAACTGTCAAATACTGCACCGACATTAATAAATGTTCCGACCTGCTCCCACCAATCAGGACCGCGAACAAGCCATCGGAGAAATGGCGGAAAAAGCTTGGTGCCATCAGCTCGGAGTAAAACGAGATTCTGGCCGAGCGCACAGTAAAGTCCAGACGGAACATATGCCGTTTCTCCGGGATTGCATCGCCGAGAAAGAATCACATCGTACTGTTGCGGTTTGGCCTTGCGCGTCCAATCGACGAAGTGCTCGTGCGAAATGCGGCGAACATCGGAAAGGTCAATTCGACCATCCTTCAGCTGCGGAATAGCGATGTAGGGATAACCGCCATCAGCGGCGGGAGGCGTGCGGTGGTCGCAGTCAATCAACGAGACTCCAGCTTGACGAAGTGACGTCTTCTTCCAATTACCCGCCATAGCCCAAGCCCTCTAGGTGCGCAGTGATGGCGGCCTCGGCAAACTGCGAGTCCAACTGTGCCGCGCGCCGCTGTCGGGCCTCGCGTCGTTCAAGCATTGGCGCGACTCCTGCGCTTCGGCGCCTTCACCGAGGTGGTCGGTTCGGGTGGCGCAGGCTTCTCTTTGGCCGACTCGCGGGAAGCGTGAAAGCCGATGCGGTTTTTCGGCGAGGCGGGGGGAGTCATGAGTTGGCGGATCGCGGCGACCAGCTGCTTGATCGCCTCGTCGTGGCTGCCGACCCTGCGTTCGAGCTGATCGAGCTTGGCGGCCAGGTCCTTGTGAGCCAGCACCAGTTGCCGCAG
>CAZFLF010000379.1:0-6566 GCA_964519825.1 uncultured Pirellulaceae bacterium
GGCTTTGCAGTGTTCGTTGGCTTTGCAGTGTTCGTTGGCTTCGCAGTGGACTTCGATTTAGATTTCGTGCCAGCAGGTTTTGCGCCGACCGACGACTTCTGAGTGGCGCGAACGATGGCTCGAACTAGCTGCTCCTTCTTCAAGGATCGCCAACTTGCTACGCCAAATCGATCAGCTACTTTGCCTAAATCTTTGACAGACTTGGCGTTGAGTGACGCTGCGGTGATCACGTACTGTGCTCCAGTCATGAGCGAGGACATGCGCGAAAGAGGCATATTCGCTCGTTGTTCGCGTCTTCCCTGACGGGGGGTGAACACGAAACCCAAGCGGCAGTCCTAGCCGAATGAGGTCATTCCGTAGGGGTCTGGAACCAACCTGCTTTGTAATTCGATCGAAGCAGTTTTCGATCCCAAACTCCAACGGTACTACAAACATCCGAAACTTTGCATCTTGCGTTGTGACGGAAACTACACGATGCGAAGCCATTCGCGGCGACGTCGACTGCCCAAGGTGGTTCGAGTTCAGTCCTATGAGGTCGGCTGGAACCCTTAAACCCGCAAAACCTTCGCTGGTGGCTGCCTGTCGGGTGAAATGCACTTAATCGTCATATTCAGTCCATTTGATGCACGTCACCGGTCTCAGTCTAATCCAACAACTTGCGAAACGCAACGCTCACTATTCGACGTGGACAAACGTTTCGACAGTCTGCGAAACGGAACGCCGTTTGACAAAAAACGTCGATCCTTTGTTCCGATCACACAAACTTAAGACATTACCAAATATACAGTTATGGGTTCATATCTGACTTTGTGAAAAATCGCACGAATTTTGGACATCAGCCGATTGACCGGTTGTAGGCACACGACTAAATTGTCCAGCCTTACGAATACGAAAGCGGCCCTCCAATTGGTCTGCGTCCTTTGAACGGCACGCCGAACGAACGCCATCCATTGGCAGAGGCGATGGAATGGGTGGCAATCCTGACCACGATCGCCCTTGAAATGGTCTTACCCGGTTTGGGTGGCCAGTGGTTGGATCGCCGTCTGGGGACACGGTTTCTGGTTTTGCTGGGCTTTGTGTTGGGTTTGTCTGTCGGCCTGTGGCATTTGGTTCAAGTGACGAAACCAAAATCCGATTTGCCAAAGCGGAAGGAATGACGCAACCGCGTCGTTCATCTTCATGATCGGTTCCAAGTTATCTCTGACACGCCGAGTTCTGATCGCGATGGCGGTGATTACCGGTGTGATGCTGATTGCCTTCGTGGGACTGGCTTCCTTGGGTTGGTCGCGATTTGGATCGCCGGGACTTGTCGCGGCGGTGGTGGCCTGTGGAGTTTGTTGGGTGAGTGGTTTAATCGCATTGAGCGCAGCGCTGCTGTTTCGCGACTCACAGCAGGCCACACAAGGTCTGTTGTTTGGCATGTTGTTTCGCATGGGCCTGCCGCTGGCGGTGGGACTAGGTTTGACGCAGTCGCGCAGTGAGTTACTCAAAGCCGGCGTCATGGGAATGTTGGTTGGAGTGTATTTGGTCGGCTTGTTCGTCGAGACTTTGTTGACTTGGTGGATCGTTGAATCCTCGGCTGGTGCTAAATCGTCAGGGATGGCAAAGGCGTCATAACGATGGCTTCTCCGATGCTACATATTAAGGACAGCTTCTTCTTCGAAGTGCCGAAGTCGCTGTTTCCAGTGAGATTCGGCAGCAATGACGAGTTTGTTGGCGCGTATGAAACGTGGTTGCGATTGGATCCGGATTTTCAGGCATGGGAAGCGGAACGCTTTTACGACAAGTACGCTGCACTCAAGGCCAACCCACAACCCAAACCCGGCTTACTGCACCAATACACCGAATGGAAGCACATTCACGTCAACGCCGGAAAACCCTTGTGGCGATTCATTGCCGAGTCGCACGACAAGGACTGGTATAAAGCGCAGCTCAAGTCAGATCCGTCGTTTGCACTGCAATGGCGGAACGCAATCGAGGCAACTTCTGGCTCGACGGTGTTGTCCGAGTACCGCGCCGACACGGCCGAAGATCCCAAATGGACTGGCGAAAAGCTGGATGCCTACAGCAAGCACTTAAGCGGCAAGATTCTCATACCACAGCCTTTTGGTCGCCTGCGCAATTTGCATGAAAAAGAGTGGGGCGTAGGCATCTCGCGCTTCATGTTGGTGGAAGTCGGGATCGCATTGGTGCTGTGGGCGCTGTTTAGTTGGCTGGGCCAGCGCGTCGTACATGGCGAACGTCCGCGCGGAGCATTGTGGAATCTGCTGGAAGCCTTCGTCACTTTCATTCGCGACGAAATCGCCCGGCCGGTGATTGGTCATGAAGACGCAAAACCGCACATTGTTCCCGATCTAGGCCATCACGGGACGCAATCGCCTATTGCTCAGGATTGCGCCCCGCAGGCAGATCATGGTGGTGAATCACCTTCCGAAGCCCCCGATCACGGGCATCATCACGACCCTAAGTTTGATGCCGATCGTTTTGTACCGTTGCTTTTGACGATTTTCTTTTTCGTTCTGGGTTGCAATCTGTCGGGAATGTTGCCCTGGGTTGGAGCTCCAACAGGCGAATGGGGAACGACCTCCGCGATAGCGATCGTTACTTTTGCCACAGGTTTTGTCTATGGTGTGAGGCGATTTGGCTTTTTTGGTTATTTTGCGAATCAAATACCGGCCATGGACTTGCCGTTGATCATGGCCGTTTTCCTCAAGCCGCTGGTTTTTTTAATCGAGTTGCTGGGCCTTCTGATCAAGCACTCTATCCTCTCCATTCGTCTTCTCGCGAATATGGTGGCGGGGCACATTGTTTTGTTGTCCATCATGGCGTTGGCATTCAGTCTCGAGGGCGCGTCCAGCTCCGCTTGGCCATTGACCGCAGTCATCTCCATCGTCGGTTCGACGCTATTGAGTTGTTTGGAGTTGTTTGTGGCGTTCTTGCAAGCCTACGTCTTTACGTTTCTGTCGGCGATGTTTATCGGTGCGGCTATCCATCAGCACTAGGTCGCTTACCAGGTTTGGCATTTCACAACAAGTTTTTGATATAGGAGAACCTTTCAGTGAACAGATTTGCGAAAGTCATTGGGTTAAGTTTGGCGGTGTTTCTGTTGACCGCTGCTCCGGCAGCAGCCCAAAGCAAGGAATCAGCAGTATCCTTTTCGGGTGCGTTTGGTGCGGGACTGGTGACCATGGGCGCCGCATACGGTATCGGCAAACTAGCGGCAGCCTCCGTCGAAAGCATGTCTCGTCAACCAGAAGTTGCGCCGAGGATATTCACGTCGCTGCTACTGGCGGCTGCTTTGATCGAAGGATTCACATTTTTCGCGCTGTATATCTGCATGACACAGAATCCCTGGCCACCTTTGTAATTAGACAACGCTGGCCCCTCATTGCGTTGGCGTTGGAGAATTCCGGTATGTTCCGATCCACCTTTCGAAGCGTTGTTGCGGTTCTTTTCGGTGGCGTATTGTTTTGTGTTGCGCCCGTGACTCTGGCTCAGGACAAGTCTGCCGAAAAACACGGTCCTGAATCAACACCAGCCGTTCCTGCGGAATCGCACGCAAGTGGGCAGGAAGCATCCCATGGTAAAGGGCATCACGATGAGCGTGACTTGGCGCATCAAAATGCCAGTCGCAAAATCGCGGATCCTTCCGAATGGAAGAGCGATTTAGCGATTTCCACGCTGGTGGTTTTTGTCTGTCTGCTCGCGCTGCTTAGTAAGTTTGCCTGGCGGCCCGTTATGGATGGCTTGGAAGCGCGGGAGGCGGCGATTGCCGCCAAGATCGAAGAAGCCAAACGGAGCGCTGAAAAGGCGGCGGAGCAATTGCGGCAATACGAGGCCCGGCTGGCGGCTGCGACCGAGGAGGCCCGTGGGATTCTCGATCAGGCGCGCCGTGATGCCGAATCGGCTAAAGAACGAATCGTGGCGGAAGCGCAGGACGTGGCTCAACGGGAGCGGCAACGGGCGATTGACGATATTACCGCCGCTAAGAATGTGGCGCTCCAGGAGATGACGCAGAAAAGCGTCGATCTGGCGATTTTGTTGGCCGGACGGCTCATCCGGAAGCAGTTGCGCCCGGAAGACCACGCGCAGTTAATTCGCGAAATGGTGAACCAGTTCCCGAGTCGCAATTGATTGGTCGGTAAATAACAATGGCGGAAGCTCGACAAAGCACCATTCTTGACACTGGCCTCCAGTATCTGGGCACGGTCTATGCAAAGGCGTTAATTGGCGCTGCAGAGAAAGCGGGGACAACGGATGCGGTCCTGGAACAGCTAGATTCTTTAGTCACAGATGTGTTGGACGTCCTCCCCCAGTTCGAGGCAACTCTGAATTCCCCACGTGTTCCCTTTGACAGCAAGGAACGGCTCCTTGATCAGGCTTTTCGCCACCAGATGGCGCCGCAGCTGTTCAACTTTGTGAAAGTGCTCGCTCGGCGCGGACGATTCAATTGCGTACGCGCGGTGCGCCGCGCCGCTCGCAAGATTTACAACGAGTTGCGCGGCCGACTGGAAGTACACCTCACAACCGCCGAACCCATCGATCGGGCGACACACGAATTGGTTCTGGCGAAGTTGAAAGGCTCGTTGGGAAGCGAGATCGATCTCAAAACCAGCGTCAACCCCGATGTGCTCGGCGGCTTAGTGATTCGGGTCGGCGATACGGTCTATGACGGCAGCCTGGCCAACCAGTTGGCCCGACTGCGAAATGAATTGGTTGCGACAACTACGCAACATATGCGCGCCGATGCCGATCGCTTCGCAGTCGCAAACTAGATTGTTCCTCATCCCTGTTTTTGTTGTTGACAGAATAAGCGAACCACAGACATGAAGTTCAACGCGGGCGAAATTGCCTCGGTCATTCAGGCTGAGATTGAGCAATATGAAAGCCAAATGGACGTGCGGGAAGTTGGCACCGTGCTGGAAGTCGGCGACGGCATCGCGCGCGTTTACGGTTTGTCGGGTGTGATGTCCGGCGAGATGGTGCAGTTTCCCAACGGCGTAATCGGGTTGGCATTTAACTTGGAAGAGAGCAGCGTCGGCATCATTATTCTTGGCGATTACCTGAAAATCCAAGAAGGTGACGAAGTACGGGCGTTGGGCCAATTGCTTTCGATTCCCGTCGGTGACGCCGTAATGGGTCGCGTGCTTGATCCGCTCGGCAATCCGCTCGATGGCAAGGGACCCGTGAGTACGACCGAACGCCGACCGGTCGAAATGATGGCACCGGGTGTCGCCGGGCGCCAGCCGGTGCGCGAGCCATTACAAACCGGCATCAAAGCCATTGACTCGATGACGCCAATCGGTCGCGGCCAACGAGAATTGATCATCGGCGATCGCAAGACTGGCAAGACGACGATCGCCATCGACACGATCCTGAACCAAAAGCATTCAGACGTGAAGTGTTTTTATGTGGCGATTGGTCAAAAGGATTCTTCGGTGGCCAACACCGTGAAGGTCCTGCAAGACCACGGCGCGATGGAATACACAACCGTCATTATGTCGGGGGCCAGTACGCCGGCGCCGCTGCAATACATCGCTCCTTACGCGGGCACGTCGATGGCCGAGTACTTCATGTACAAGGGCCAGCACGCCTTGATCGTCTACGACGATTTATCGAAGCAAGCCGTCGCGTATCGGCAGTTATCGTTGCTGATGCGACGTCCGCCCGGCCGCGAAGCGTTCCCCGGTGACGTTTTTTATTGTCACAGCCGATTACTTGAACGATCTGCAAAGCTGTCGAAGGAGTTCGGCGGCGGTTCGCTGACGTCGCTGCCGATCATCGAAACGCTCGAAGGAGAAGTGTCGGCATACATTCCGACAAACGTGATCTCGATTACCGACGGTCAGATTTACCTGCAACCCGATTTATTTTTCAAAGGCATCCGGCCTGCGATGAACGTCGGCATTTCGGTCAGCCGTGTCGGCGGTTCGGCCCAGATCAAGGCCATGAAGGACAAGCTGGTAGCCGGCGGTCTACGTCTGGCTCTGGCCAGCTTCCGCGAACTGGAAGCATTCGCCCAACTTGGCACCGATCTCGATCCCGCCACCCAGTCCCGTTTGGATCGCGGTTACCGCATGGTCGAAATACTCAAGCAACCACAATACCAGCCGTTGGAGGTGGTCGATCAGATCATGTCGATATTTGCGGCGAACACTGGATTTCTGGATAACGTGGCGATTCGCAGCGTTTTCCAATTCGAGAAGGAATTTCTCAACTTCATGCGAGACCAGCGGTCGGCCGTGCGAAGTGAATTGGCGGAAAAGAAGGAACTGACTGATAGCTTGAAGCAAGCCCTGAAGGATTGTCTCACAGAATTCAAAAAGACCTGGAAGGCAGACGGGAAATAATCGTCCGTATTCTCCCTGGGATGGTAAGGCATGGCCAAAGCGCGAGCCCTCGACAAACGACGCAAATCGATCCGCAACATCCGCAAGATCACGCGGACGATGGAGTTGATCGCGACGGGCCGCTTTAAAAAGGCCATGGATCGCGCCACCGCGTCCACGGCCTATACCAAGCGGATTACGAAGTTGGTGGCAGACTTGGCGCGCAGTGGTTTACAG
>CAZFLF010000380.1:0-6550 GCA_964519825.1 uncultured Pirellulaceae bacterium
ATGGTGATCCTTGGAGCTATTGCCGTTTGTGCTCTGCAGTACGGTTGCCAACCACCATCGACGACTGCCAAGCTCGACGAACAGCAACAGCGTTTCATCCTGCTTGAGGCACGTCGCAGCTTGGACCGCGGCCAGGTCGAAACCGCCGAACAATTAGCAGCGGAAGTTCTGCAAGCAAATCCAGCATCCGCCGCAGCGCGTCTCGTGCTCGCAGAGGTCGACGCCGGCCGCAATCAGCTTGATCGAGCAGTGAGCAAACTGGATGAAATCGATCCGCATGCGGGCTCGGAGTATGTCCTGGCCATGAATCGGGCGGGGAGTATTTTACTTGCCGATGGCCAGCTGTTGCGGGCTGAAGAACGATTCCACCGCACTTTGGCAGTGGACCCGGACAATATTGAAGCTCACCAGCAACTGGCCCAGATGCTGACACTTGTCGGCCGTCGCTGGGAGTCGATTCCCCACCTTGTCAAACTCCTCCACAATCAGTCATACGGTCTGCAACATCTTCTTATGTTGGGCGACCAACAAAACGTGATCGACTTTTCGGTCGATCTCCGACACAGTCTCGCCCAAGCTCCGGACGACCCCCTACCTCGGATTGGCCTGGCACGCATCGCTCGCGATAACAGCGATCGGCATCAGGCGCTCACGCTAATCCGCCAGGCAATCGCTCTGGCACCGGACCAAATGGAAGCACAAGCGACCTTGGGGCAACTGTTGCTGGACGCTCATTCGGATGAATTCCTGCGCTGGCGCCAATCATTGTCGCCCAGCGCGCAAGACTATCCCGAGATTTGGTACATCAGCGGACGCTGGGCGGAGGAGCATGACGACCTCAAGGCGGCCATGCGATGCTATTGGGAGACCATCAAGAAAAACCCCAATCATCGTCAAGCGGTCTACCGATTGGGACGTCTGTTGCATGGCGACTCCCAGAATGCGCGTGCGGCCCCGTTCCTGGAACGTGCAGAAAGACTCGAAGAGTTGGCGATCGCCATCAACATCATTCTCAAACAGTCCGATGCGCTGTCAGAGATGTGGCAAGCGGCCCGTTTGACAGAGTCCCTGGGCAGACTCTGGGAGGCCGCTGCCTGGTATACGGTAATCGCTTCCAAAGGCGATCCGCGGATGGAGGCCAAGCGTCAGCAACAAAGAATTCGCTCCCTTTTGCCTGCCGAAACGCCCCTTACTTTGCCGACGTCAAATCCGGCCCTGGCGGTGGACCTTTCGTCCTATTCGACACCCCAGTGGCTGAGTGGCTCTCAGGTGTCCCAACGGCCGAAGAACTCAGAGATGCTCAGCATGCCGCGGTTTGTCGATCGCGCTGCCGAGATCGGACTGGACTTCACTTACTACAACGGGGACGACCCCAGGATCCCGGGTTGGGAAATTTATCAGGAACTTGGCGGAGGAGTGGGCGTTTTGGACTTCGACCGCGACGGTTGGCCAGATGTATATCTGACTCAAGGAAGCGACTGGCCGCCCGATGATCACCAAACCAAATACCTCGATCGACTCTTTCGCAATCTCGGCGGGAAGGCCTTTCAAGATGTGAGCCAGGTGGCCCGATTGGTTGACGCCCGATACAGCCAGGGGATCGCTGCGGGCGATTTTAATAACGACGGCTTTGCGGACCTCTATGTGGCAAACATCGGGGGTAATCGCCTTTACAAAAATCAAGGAGACGGCGTCTTTTTGGATGTCACCGAAGAAGCTGGACTAGATAAATCCTTGTGGACCACCAGTTGCCTGATTGCGGATTTGAACGGCGATGGCTTACCTGACTTGTATGACACGAATTATCTCGCCGGCGATCAGCCGTTCAAAGAAGTCTGCATTGCTCAGGGGATCCGGCGTGCCTGTTCCCCGCATCGATTTGAGGGAGAACAGGACCAGTTGTTGCTGAACCTAGGGGACGGGCGGTTTACGAACGTTACCGTCGAGAGTGGCATCGTCGCACCTAATGGCAAGGGGCTGGGACTGATCGCCGCCGACTTCGATCAGAGCGGGCAGTTAAGCCTATTTATTGCCAACGACGGTACGCCCAACTTTTTCTTTAAGAATCTGGCGAGCCGCGGTGAAGTACCGCGTTTTGCCGAACGAGGTGTTTTGAGCGGATTGGCCTTTAACGGAGACGGCCGTAGCGAAGCCTGCATGGGAATTGCGTTCGACGATACAAACCAAGACGGTATGTGGGACTTATTTGTCACCAACTTTCATAAGGAATCCAACACGCTGTATCGGCAGCACTCCGCCGAACTGTTCGCCGACGATACACGCCGGGCGGGCCTGGTGGAACCGAGCCTGCCGTACACAGGTTTCGGCACGCAGTTTATTGACGCCGAACTGGACGGACGTCCCGACTTGGTAGTGTTGAACGGCCACATTGAGGATTTCCTCGACCAAGGAATTCCCTTCAAAATGCGCTCCCAATTCTTCCGCAATTTGGATGGAATCCATTTCCAAGAAGTGCCTCAGGAGCGAGTCGGCGAGTATTTTTCACGCGAGCAGCTTGGGCGAGCGCTCGCGCGACTCGACTGGAACCGCGATGGCCGGACCGATCTGGTGGCTATGCACTTGGACGCACCAGTGGCAGTCTTACAGAACGAAACTGGTTCCTCAGGGCACTTTCTTAAGGTGCAGTTGTGTGGAGTGGAAAGCGGACGCGATGCAATCGGGACGGTGGTCCGTTTGCAGGTAGGCGAACGTTCTCCCTACATAAAGCAGGTGACGGCTGGCGACGGTTTTCACTCCGGGAATGAACGCGTGCTGACCTTTGGACTCGGTGATACGACTCGGATCGACGCGTTACACGTCCGCTGGCCGTCGGGAACAGAACAGTCCTGGAAGGATCTTGCGTCGGATCAAGAGATTGTGATCGTGGAAAACGGCAATCTATCCCAGATCGCGCTCTAGATGGTTCTTCCGCCGATTAATTTGCTATTTGACAGGCGGCGCAGATTCAATTCGGCGGATGATTGAGAGTTGCTCTTCGCTCTTTTCCATTTGCCCCATGTCACGATACGCGTTACTCAGCCAGCGACGTAGCGGAATGAGCCGAGGGTTCAGCCGCAATCCCTGCTCGGCCGCCTCAATCCCCTCTGGCAATCGACCGGCCATCCGCAGCATGTCCGCACGATGCCCATTCAGTGTGTCGTTCATTGGATTGATTTTCACGAGACGGTCCGCGTAGGCGAGCCCCTCGACAACTCGGTTACTCTGGTAACAAAGGTGGACCATTGCTGCCAGGCCTGACTCGCTCCGCGGATCATGCGTCAGGCTTTGCATGGCATATCTTTCCGCAGCTTCCAGATTTCCGCTTTTCAGCGCCACCTCGGTCAAGGCAGTCATCACGCGCGTATCGTCGGGCGCAATTTCTAGTCCGGGGGAAAGCAATCGCTCGACCATCAGAAAGGCTGGCACCTGACCCTGCTCCAACATGTGTTGGATAATGGCCAGACCTGCGGAGCGATTCACCTCCCATTCGGGAAGACGTTTGTCGGCACCATCAAAGAAAATCAATCGTTCTGACGGATCGTGAGGGATGGTGGTAACTGCGCTGTCAGGCCTTGCGGCTACACGATGGTCCGTTTGGGAAGTGTGTGCGATGTCCGTGGCCGGAAGGCGTGGCATGTGGCACTCGAAGCACGAGTTCTTCGCTTTGTGACTGAGACGCTCGGGCAGCGCAACTCCACAATCGACTTCCTGATGACACTTCAAGCACCGATCACGATAAAAATTGGTCAGCTCTTCCTCTTTCGGAGAACGGTGAGGATCATGACAGGAAGTGCAGCCGAATCGTCCGTTGCTTTGAACGTAGCACTGGCTGGCCATCATTTGCTGCACTTGGCTCACGGATTTTGTCTTGCCATCTTTCGTAATTCCGACGCCACTCAAGAACACGATCAACACTTCCTCCAATCGCTGACCAGGTCGGAAATCAAAGAACGAGCGTCCGTAGCGAGGAATTCTGGCTGCCGCCTGGAGGTGACACTGGTTACAAACGCTTTCGCGTTCGGCAGGCGGAAGCTTCGCGGGATTCACGATCGGATCATTTTCCACGCCCGATTTGTTCCGCCGCAACTGCACATGAAGACGTCCTGGACCATGGCAATTCTCGCACCCAATACTCATTTGTGGGAAAGGATTGGCCGCATAACGGTTCGTCATTCCTGGCTCTGTCGCCACGCGACCCGCGTGACAGGCCAGGCATTCGTCGACAATGCGGCGGCTGAATCCGCGTGGGTCATCCGGAATAAATCCGGGTGCAAGGTCCCAACGGTTACCGTTGGCGTACCAGGTAATCGATGACATCAACATCACGTCATTGTGACTCGAAAGGTACGAGCGACCCCGCTCGCCGGAACCGATCGAGTAATGAATGGGAATAGACCGGTCGTAAATTAACTCACCCTGTTGGTCGAACATCAGCTCGGCGTGTGTTAGTTCGGAATCGCCGATTTGGCGAACCCGATAGACGCACCGACCCCCTGGACGAAACATGACCTCCGTGTCGAAGGTGTCCACGCTCGAATCGTTCGCCACGCTGGCTAGAGAACGGGACATGGGATGCGTTGCATACTGCTCGGCGACCGACGCGTGGCAATCGACACATGCCGCGTCTCCAACAAATCCGTCAGTGGCTGGAGCCGGGCGGATCGCCATTGGCCGCGACGGGGCCTCTGAGGGTTGCAATGGAGCGTCCGCTAAAGGCGCATCTTCGACGGCGGTCGGGGGGACCAAACCCCAGACCAGGCTCAAGAGGATTACTCCACCCGCTCCACTCACCCCCCACAAAAGAACTCGCCGCTTTGCGCTGTTCATTCGTCAAACGCCGCACGGTTGAGATGGTGGTACTTATTGCCCAGGGAGACGGGCACTCGGGCGGACCGGAATTTGCAGAAACCTCTCCACGACGACAGCGCAACAAACCACGGGCCGCATTGTAAAAGCAACATGCGGACCCGTAAGGTCTTCGGGCACGGACAACGGCATACTATTTCGGTGCGGCTGGGTCACCTGTCGGCGCAGAAGGTTTGGGCATTCGTTCCTTTTGCTGGCTGTATTTCTGGTGACCTGCGGGAGCCGGCGCGGCGGTCCCGGCTGGGGCCGCCGTTGGTTTACTGTCACAACCACAAAAGAGAACAGCAACACCTAACAGCCCGACGTTAAAAAGCTTACGCATCGTTTCACACTCTCCTTGAGTTGCAGGAATATTAAGTTATTAAATCTCTAGCCCGGAATTCGGAAGCTAGCCGATAGAGCACAAGAAGAAATGACGAAAACCCCCTTTGTCAATATGCGGAGCAAAAAACACTGCGATATGCCGGCATAGCAGTCGGGAACGCGTCGAATTGTCGACCGGCATAAGTTGCGTAAATTTAAGCATTACGCTTGCATTGCGGCTAGCTTCCGGATTATCTTATCCAGCACGAAATTCTTACCTACTTTCTCTAGCGGATGGAGGCATTATCGTGAAAAGTGAAGTCAAGCGTCAACGATTTCGCAGGTACTTTGGTTTCACGCTGGTTGAGTTGTTGGTGGTCATTGCAATCATCGGAATCTTAGTCGCATTGTTACTTCCAGCAGTTCAAGCTGCACGCGAAGCCGCACGACGAATGAGTTGCGGAAACAATCTGAAACAACTCGCCTTAGCTAGCCACAATTACCACGACACCTTCAAAGCACTGCCTCCCATGCTGGCAGGCACGCAAGGTCCAGGCCCCGGCGGGACGACCACCCTTCCGTGGGACAACGAGGATTGTATGAGTGGCTGGGTGAGCATGTTGCCCTTCTACGAGCAAGGACCGCTGTATAACACGCTCAGTGGTGAGAACTTTGGACAAGTTCCGTGGAACGGAGGCTATGTTCCTTGGCGAACGCAAATCCCAACGCTCCTGTGCCCGTCAGACGGTCCAGCACGGATGGACACCGGAAGCAACAGCTACCGTTTCAGCCTCGGTACGACCGTTTTAGACAACCACAACGGGCACGGACAGGATTGGAACCAGCCCAGTACGGGTATGTTCACGGCCTTGAACACTTGGAACCGAGCGCGGACTTGGGGTCTCAAAGACGTTAAGGATGGCTTGAGCAACACGATTGCTATGGCCGAACGGCGAACGGGAAATCGTGATCAGAGAAACGACATTGCCCACGTCGCCAATTTCATCGGCAACATGCGCGCTAATTCCAACTTGAAGAATAAGATCGGGTTCAAAAACCTTGTCGACTCGTGCCTTGTGACGACCAGTCAGTACGGTGGCAAGAAGTACAATGATACCGGCGTTCAAATCGAAGCGCATGGCTCCGGAGGCGGCGCATTCCCCGGCGATCGCTGGGGCGACGGACGGCCATACTTCTCCGGTTTCAACACGCTGGTACCGCCCAACGGTCCTTCTTGTGATGAAGACCAAGGTGATTGGCAGTGGATGATGATGGCTGCTTCGAGCCGCCACCCCGGGATTGTGCAAGGTGCATTGGGGGATGGTTCGGTTCGCGCAATTTCCGATACGATCGACCAGCCGACCTGGTGGGCTTTGGGTGG
>CAZFLF010000381.1:0-6531 GCA_964519825.1 uncultured Pirellulaceae bacterium
GGATCAAGCAAGTTAACGAGTCGGTCGATGGGTTTGGATTGCATGGCAAGAATGAGAATTGAGAAGTAAGAATGAAGTCCAGTCAGCCGTCCAAAGTTTAAGCTGTTGGAGCTCTGCAGTCTGCCGCGCGGCATGGCCCGTACGCATCGGGTCTGACGGCTCGCTAGGCGTAGAGCAAACGACCGCGTGGTTTTGGGATCGACCGCCCAAGTTCTATTGCTGTTTCGATCCATTCATGAACGACCACCTCGACCGCAGCGAGTGCCGCCTGGTAACTGGTGCCGTCGGCAGCACAGCCCGGCAACTCAGGAACTTCCGCGATGAACGCTTGGTCGGGCTCGCTCCAGTAAATGATCACCTCGTAACGAAGATTATTCGGCATCTTGTTCATACTGGCCTATTCTATTCAATCGAACGCCGATCCCATACGGCTCCCTTGTGGCCGTGTCGCTTCGCGACACGTGGGCCGAAGCGGGTACCGAGCCAACGAGTCTAATGGAGCAACGCGCGCTGCGGGCCCTCCTGTCGCGGAGCGACAGGGCTACTACCGGAAGATCTCTTTCAGATGCACGCTGCTACGAGGCAGTTGACGGCGGTCGGTGGCGTTGGCGATCAACTCCTCGCCATCGCCGCGCAGGGCATAGACCGCTTCGCCGGGGCTGACCAACCGGTTCCAGTGCCGCTCGTAAATGGCGACCAGCTCCTTGTTCCTGGCCAGGATCGTCGGAACCGCGTGGAGCATGACTGGTTCGCGACTCCGGCGTTCGAAGTAACGGCCCACCAGCGCGGGCAGGACTCGCGACAACCAGGTGTGTTGCACGCGGTCGACGGCACGAGGAATCACGTAACGTGGTCGAACGAGCGGTCCGAGGGCCTCTTGCAGAGCTTCCGTAAAAACGTGCGTCTCTTCTTCCGCGGCCTGTTCTAACAAGACACGAACGTACCCGCCGCTCCGCTCGGCAACGTGCAGCGGAGAAACTCGCCGCAACAACTTGGCTTCCACAAGCGCCGCCAGCACCGTCTCCCCCACCGCATGCGTGAGCGACTTGGAATTCCAGGCTTCGCGCGAGCGAGTAAACGGGGGGAAGCCGGCGGTGCGGTCGACGGGCAAACGGGCTTCGAGCGCCCGCGTCGGCAGGCCGTGGTATGGCTGACCGATCTTCCACAGTTGCCGTACAAGCTCTCGTCGCTCGACACGAGTCAACATGTCGGCGTTAAGCAGATGGGCCGAGCCTTCCAATCCCTCTGGGCGAATCTCCGTAAAAGCCGGATGGACGTGGCCGACCCCCTTTTCGATTTCGCCGTCATCGGTAATTCCAAACAACGCTTTGTGCTTGGCGATAAAGCGGCGATAGTCGTCCAGACCCTTGGTGAACTCCGGCGCGATACAGACGACGTCCCAATTGTCGGCCAGCTTTTCCGCCCGGTCGGGATCGAGCCGCAGAGATCGGCCACGCAGTTGATTCACCGTCATGGAAGTGGTGACCGTGGTGAGATCGATCAACACATTGATCTTGTTGGCGTCCCAACCTTCGCCGAGCAGCCCGCGGGTACCGACCAGACATTTCGTCACACCGCGTTGAAACAGATCGGTGATCATCTCGACGTAGACTCGCGGGCACCAATCGCCGCCGATGCCATTGATCGCATGAAATCCGGCCTCTTGGCTGAAGACCAACTCGACGTCGCAGCCGTGCGCTCGGAGCCAGGTTTGGGCGGCTGCATCGAATGCCGGCGCCAAGTCGTCATCGACGAGCACGCTGGAACCTGTGACCAGAACGGGGTTGAGCAAGTCGGTCGCGGGATCCGCGAGCAGTGTTTTGAAAACCGAAATGGCGCCCCCCGCTTCGGCGTCTAGTAAATGCTTTACCTCGGCCGTGACCGCCGAAGTCTTCTCGTAATCGGTCACCACGACCGCGCGCAGATCGCCGCCGAGCACTGCCTGCTCGGCCCGCAGAATCTCGGGCACGGCGGCAGACTTGTTGCTGGAATACGCCAGCACGCGCCCAACCGGCGAGGCACACGGCTGACATCCCGTCTCTGTGATTTGGGCGCCGAGTATGCGCAGCCGCCTCACGACCGACTCCGCCAGTTCCCGGTCGTCGTCGAAGGGGCTTCGGCGCAGACGATGCCGGACATACCGGTCGAGTACCGGGACGAGCGTTTCCATGTCGAGATGCTCGGCATCGCTCGGCTCGACGGTCGGCGGCGGAACGTCAGGCGGCAGCTCCCAACCTCGTCGCATCAGGAACACGCGCGCCGCCGTCGCGAACTCTGGATCTCGACGCTCGAAGGAAGACCACTCTTTCACCACGCCCGTGGGAAGCCGCCGTTCGGCCAGCACGCGCTCCAACCACTCCGGCAGCGATTCGCGCCGCGCCAGGTCTTCTACTGTGGTCTCACCATTCTCGTAAATTGCGGCCACGACCGGCGGTTGAACGACAGAAGAGCGATCCTCTTGCCGAGCCGCAGCTATCGTGTGCGGGCCAGCCGGAACCACGCTTTCCTGGCTGATTCCCAGCGAACCGCTGGTGCCGCGCGGAGCACACAGTTCTTCCACCAGCCTCTCAATCTCTTCGTCCGCGTTGGCGACGAATGCCAGCTCCTCGTTAGTCGGTCGCACGATGTACGCGAGGTCTTGATACGGAGCCAGGAACCCGTCTTTCACCACTGCTGGGACGGGAACCTCGTAGTCGACCTCGCCGAAGAAATCGTCATAGCGGGCCACGTCTGTCGGAGGTTTACCGTCGCGATCCGGCGGAGTTGCGGTCAAGCCGATTACCAATGGCTGCGCCAGGAAATCGTATGCGTCGGCCAGCACGCGCCCCCAATGCCCGAGCAGATGATGGCATTCGTCGAAAATAATTAGCCCCAACCCGCGGTCTCGCAGCCGCTCGAGCGTCGCCAGCGACGATCTGTGCAATACATCTAGCGAGTCGCCGGCCCTCGTACGCTCTTCGCGAACCTGCTTGCGATACAACGACAGGCGCCGTTCGTAATAGTCGGGGTTGTGGCGTTTCAGATCGTCGATCCACACGTCGGCCTC
Organism: uncultured Pirellulaceae bacterium; assembly: GCA_964519825.1. Classification (GTDB taxonomy): domain Bacteria; phylum Planctomycetota; class Planctomycetia; order Pirellulales; family Pirellulaceae; genus CAZFLF01. Next base: position 3,047 of record CAZFLF010000381.1, read on the forward strand.
CTGCGGATCGGCAGCCTGTCCCTTCTCGACGAGCTTTTCCCGCCAGTGGGTCAACGCCAGCGAATCGAGTTGCTCATCGCCGGCGGCCGGTGTGGTCAGAGACTGATACGTGAGCGACGTCAGCAGTTTGGGTTCTCCAGACGAGGTGCTGACCAGCTGGTCGCGCGAACCAGCGAACTCAAACAAATCGGTCTTCGCGGCCCACTGCGCTTGAATCGCAGAATTTGGTGACAAAACCAGAGCCGGGCGACGCACGCACGCGGCCCACAAATACAACCCGAGGACCGTCTTGCCGGATCCCGGTGGTGCGACGATGTGCAGCCGGCGTTGACCTGCGGCCAGTTTGCGTTGCGCGATCTCGACGACTTCGAGCTGCGAAGGACGAAGCTGAGCCTTAAAGCGAAAGTCCGGGAAATTGGTGTGCATGTTAGAGATCATCGCACGCGGGATATACATCGGGCACGAGATTCTAACGGAAGTGTTGAATTGCCGCGGCGCATACGATTCGGTGGTGTGTGCCGCTCCGCGTCGCAAATCACGCCGTGGAGCGGCGTGCCACCTTGGCCCACGAACGAAAGCATGGATCTAATTCAACCATGATGATCGCGAAACGATCAGAAAACCGGCGTAAGATTCGCGGTTCTATCCTGGGTCGATTGGCCCGGAACATGCATAGTTAAAAGCAGCCGGAAACAGGATTTTTTGCGAGCCGATTCGTTTTGGCATGAACGCATCACGTCCGGAACTAAGATAGGTAACGGTGGCTGGAGGGTTGCCGTTCCTCTGTATGAAAGAAATCGTCAACGCCGCAGGGTTGGGAGCTGTTTAACCTTTACCTCCAGGAGACAAAACCATGAAACTTTCCACACTATTTTTGAACATCGTTCGGTTGGCGGTGCTCGGCTTTATGATTCCAGGATGTATTTCGGAATCGGACCAAGTCACGGACGCTCGCCGGGATTTAGAGGATCAGCGGGCTCAATCGTCTGAAAAGGTCTACGAAGCGGAACGCAATGCTGACCGTCAGCTCCGGGATGCAGCGGAGCAGGCAGAGCAAAAGCAGCATGAGGTGCGAAAGTTCACCGACAAAGAGGCCGCTGACGCGCAACGTCGGGTGGAAGAAGCGAAGCTCGAAGCCAATCGAGAAGTCAAAGCAGCCGAAGATCGTGTGCGCAAGGAAGAAGCGGACGCAAAGATTGAGCGGCTGAAAAAACTGGAATCGGCCACCGAGAAAGTTCGAGGTGGCGAACAGGACGTGCGCACGGCCGAAGACGAACTGAAGAAGCAAGAAGCGGAACTCAAAACAGCGCAAGATTTTTTGCAGCTGCAGCGAACCGGAACTGACACTGAAAAGGTTAAGGATGCTGAGAAAAAAGTCGCCGCCGAGAAGGATGACGTCGACAAGGCGCGCATAGATTTAGAGAAAAAGCGTGCCGGGCTTCATGACGTTCAAAAAGAATTTGACGATCTGAATCGACCCTAATAAGAAGGTACATCGTTTGCGAACTGGCGGAAGAGATTGCGAAATTATGGAGTTTGCGAGATTATGGAGTTTGCGAGTTGAGGAGTAACCGCCATGAACGATCGTCTTGGACGACTATTCGCGGGAGCCATTGCCGGTTTGGCCGCGACGCTGCCGATGAGCTTGGTAATGATGAAGGGACATCGAAAGCGTTCTCAATGGAATCCGCTTCCTCCGCGTCAAATTACAGCCGCAACGATCGACTCGGTGGGGCTCGATGAAAGCGTTTCGGAGGAGACGGAAGCGGCGTTGACGGTCTTGAATCACTTCGCCTATGGAGCTTCGATGGGTGGACTCTACGGCGTACTAGCTGATCGTCGTTCACCCGTCGCTGGTATCACCACTGGCGTTTGCTATGGCGTGGGAGTGTGGGCCATCAGTTATCTTGGATGGCTCCCCGCGACTGGTCTTTACCGCTCCGCCGCTGAGGACTCACGTGAACGTAATCTGCTGATGTTGGGCGCACACGTCGTTTGGGGCGGAACTTTGGGCTGCCTGACCGAGGTAGCCTACCGTCAAATCCAAAATCAAAATCGCCAACAACGGCAGGTCCGAGACCGCGCAATCGATCACACTCCTTTAGCAGCTCGAAGTCGCGTTCGAGCGAAGTGAGTGCGTAGCTGAACTCGGCAGCGACCGGGATAAGTGTGCCCGGTGCATGGGTACGTGTTCAGGATTATTCGCTAGCGGCCGGCGCGGCGGTCGAAGCGGGCTCCTCGAACAATGCCAGGACGATGGATTCCAGGTACACATATTCGTGAAGGCCCACGGCTTTGAGTCGCACTTTGCCTGTGCGATCCAGGAATAATGTCGTGGGAAATCCTTGGAGGTTTGGCACCTGCTTTTTAGTCGCCTCATCGATCAGTGCGCATGGGTAGTTGATGCCCTGCTCGTCCATAAAGGTCTTGACCAACTGAACCGCTTCCGGTCCCGCGCTATTCTCTTCATTCAAGCCAATCATCTGAAAGCCGTTTTCACCGAATGTTTGCTGCAGTTTGACGAACGATGGAATTTCCGCTCGGCAGGGGGGACACCAGGTTCCCCAAATGTCGACGATCACGACCTTACCCCGAAAGTCTGCCAGTTTGATGGCCTTCCCATTCACATCCGTGAGGGCGAAATCGAACGGGAAGGACTCGCCAGCGGCTAGATCTTCCTTGGCATGCTTCATGGCGCGTTCTCGAGCGGCCTGCTTCCAACTCTCAAATTTCGGAGTGAAGTCGGCTGCTGCGCGGACCGAAACCAAATCTTCGTCTTTCTCTAGTTGGGTGAAGTCGTCAAAGCCAAATTTGATCGCTTCGTCAAGCGAGGCAATCGCCGTCTTGTTGTCGTTGCGCCGGGCAGCAGCGCAAGCTTCGTTATAAAATACGGCGGCCAGCACGTTGTGCGCTCCGGCGGGAATCTCGGCTTTGGTCTCCAGAAATTTGCGGGCCAACGCGCCCGCCAACTCAAAAGTCTGATAGCCCTTCTCCGGCTCGCTGTTATTCATTCGTGCGTGCCCGATTGTCTGCAGCAGGTGGACATACTCCAGCTGGGCTCGCCAATCGGTGGGATTCTCTTCTGCCCGCTTGCGAGTCGATTCGAACCTGCGACCGATCGCTGGATCCGTGAGGCCTGCGATCAGTTCGTGGGGCGGTTCCGCAGCCTTCTCGGTCTTCGTCGACTCTTTCGTCGGCTGACCCGGTGGAGTTGACGCTGCATGGGGAGTGCTCCCGGAGCCCGCCTGAAAGGCACTGTCTGGCTGTCCGGTGCCAGCCGTAGCAGGTTTCTGGCTGGAGTTGGAACTCGCCGCTGGTCCCGAGCTTGTCGGCGCCGGCGATTTGGAAGAATTGCAGCCTGTCAGCACCAGAATGACGGCGGACGCGACCGAAGCCAGAATTGAGATTCTCATCACAGATCCCTTCAATTGAGAAATACGAGAAAGCAGGGCCGAGCACTAAGAAGCAATTTGACAGGGGAGTCG